>NZ_JAUBTS010000025.1:0-92064 GCF_036705105.1 Microcoleus sp. B9-D4 | reverse complement strand
GTCAACAGTCAACAGTCAACAGTCAACAGTCAACAGTCAACAGTCAACAGTCAACAGTCAACAGTCAACAGTCAACAATGATAAGGAGTGCAACCGGAATCGATTGCTAATTGCCGACAATCGGCAGAGTGAGATGTACCGTTGTTTCCTTTTGATAGATACTGGTAATTGAGAACTCTCCTCCTGCCTGTTCTACAATTTTCTGGACAATTTTTAAGCCGATACCGGTGCCCTGTTGCTCATACCTCTTGCGCTCAAACTGCATGAAAGCACCGATTTTAGCAATTTGCTCTTCTGTCATGCCCCGCCCTGAGTCATGTACAGATAAATTCAGCATTTTTCCTACAACTTTACTACTAACTTTAATGGTTGTCCCTGGTGAGGAGAATTTCAGCGCATTATCAACTAATTGATGGACAATCGTTGATAGATATCGGTCTGATAGAGCGATCTCCGCTTCCTCAAGTGCCAACACGAGATCGTTGTTACGGTTGACGCTCTGAGCCTGGGATTTCAACGCGGCTTCAATGGCGGAAGCTGAAAATTGAGTCCGGGCCGATTCGATCTTGTGCTGGCGACTTGCGGATAGTTCTAATTCTAAATAAATCAGGAATTTTTTCGTTAATTTTTCTAGGCGACGGGCTGAGTCATTTGCCCAGCCTAATATCTCACGGATTTGGGCGATATCCATGTGTTCGATATCGGCCTTGAGCAACCCGATCGTGCCTAAGATGCCATTGAGGGGCGTATTCAGTTCGTGGGATAGAGTAGAAGCTAAGTTGCCACGCAGCTCATTGAGGGTGCTTTCCAAGAGATTGAGGGTATTTTCTTGGATGTGGTATAAGTTCTGGATATTATCATACTGTTGCTTGATTCTGAGCATTGAATGCACGCGAGCACGCAGTTCAATAGCATTTACAGGTTTACTGATGAAGTCGTCTGCTCCGGCAGTTAGACAGTTGGCAAGGTCTGACTTTCTGTTTAATGCCGTTACCATAATGATTGGAACAGCTTTCCATTTTGACATCGCTTTGATTTGCCGACAAACTTCGATCCCGTCTATTCCCGGCATCATCACATCCAGCAAAATAAGATCGGGTTCAAATACATCGAGGGATGCGATCGCCTCTTGACCATTAGCAGCGTAATACAATTCATACTCCTGCTCTGATAACAACGTTTCAAGTACATCAAAGTTATCAGGCTCATCATCAACAATTAAGATAGAGAATTGAGACATAGTTCTAACCCGTGGAATAATGTATAAAGTTTTATGGGTTTAGGTGATAGTTTTTAGCTGTGCGGCCAAAGTGATTTCAAAAATGCTTCTTTGCGGTTGGTTGCTTCTGACATAAATTTCGCACCTATGTGCCTCAACGAGCATTTTGCAAAAGGCTAAACCCAAATTATTTGAGATAAATCCTTTCAATTTCAGCCCCCGCGAGGGGTGGAAAAAATAAATAACCCTGTCCAAATTCACAGCCCAGTTGTTGGAGGCACTGAAGTTGCTGAGTCGTTTCAATGCCTTCGGCAATGACGGAAAGTTCGAGTTGATTACTCAGAGTAATAATGGTCTTAACGACTTGATAGTTGCGATTTCCTGCTTGGATCTGATTGACAAAAGAGCGATCAATTTTGAGGTTATCCACTGGAAAACAGTGCAAATAACCCAGGGAAGAATACCCCGTGCCAAAGTCATCAATGCTGATCTGAATTTGCCGCGATCGCAATTGTTCAGTCAGCGCGATCGCCTTCTGAGCATTGTCCACGATCGCGCTTTCGGTAATTTCCAGTTTCAGGTGAGCGGGGTTGACGGCGGTTTCTGCCAAAACCCGATCGATATCAGCCAAGAGGGTGGGGCAAGTAAATTGCCGCACAGAAAGGTTCACGCTCATGGTTAACTGCGTCCAGCCCCGTTGATGCCATGCACGCAGTTGCTGACACGCCTGCTTCAACACCAGCATCCCGACTGGCACAATCAGCCCTGTTTCCTCCATGCAGGGGATAAATTCTCCTGGTAAAACCATGTCTCGATCGGGATGTTGCCAGCGTACCAGTGCTTCAAATCCAACGATTTTTTGGGTTTGAAGATTCACAATCGGCTGGTAGTAGGTGACAAAATCTTGATGTTCCAGCGCTCGCTGCAAATCATTTTCCAGCGTCAGGCGGTTCAGCATTGCCAAAGACATCTGGCGATCGAAGATTTGATAGCAGCCTTTACCTCGAAGTTTAGCTTTGTACATGGCCGTATCAGCATCTTGCAAGGGTTCTTCCGGTTGTTGATAAACACTACTGCCTAGAGCAATGCCGATACAAGCAGTCATAAAGAGTTCACAATCGGCAACCACAAACGATGTGTCAAAGCCCCGTAGAATAGCTTGGATAAATGGTTCAAGGGCGATCGCATCATCAATGTGGTGCAGCAAAAAGCAAAACTCATCCTCACCCATACGCGCTAACACGTCGCCGGGGCGCAGAAGATGCTGTAACCGTTCTGTGATAGCGATCAGCAATTGATTGCCAATAGCGTAGCCAAAGGAACCATTCACCAGTTTAAACCGATCGCAGTCTAGATAAACCACCGCAAACGAGGATTCCCCAGCTTGTAAAACCTCAGCCAACTTCTGAAGTAAGAAAGTCCGACTGGGTAGCCTTGTGAGCGCATCCTGAAAAATCATGGTTTGCAACTCGGCGGTTCGCTGTTGCACCGTTGCTTCTAATCGGGCATTGAAGCTTACTAATTGCTGATATTGTCGATGGATGCGTAACATTGAGCGCACCCTTGCTGTTAACTCCAAGCGATTCACGGGCTTGCTGATAAAGTCATCCGCCCCAGCCGTCAAACATCTTGCGAGCTCCGTTTTGGTTGTCAGGGCTGTCACCATAACGATCGGCAGAGCTTCCCATTTGGGCATAGCTTTAATGCGTTGACAAACTTCAATGCCATCCATCCCAGGCATCATCACATCCAGCAAAATCACATCTGGCTCAAAGATGTTTAAGGAATCGATCGCTTCTTGCCCGCTGGCAGCATAATGCAATTGATAGTGTCGATCGTTCAATAGAGTTTCAATCACATCAAAATTATCGGGTTCGTCGTCAACGATCAAAACAGATGGTACATTCATGAATTATCTTCCCTGGGAAGTTAAAAGGTGTTGAATGGTGGCTGCTAACTGCTTCAGCTTGACGGGTTTGGTGAGGTAATCATTGGCTCCGGCGGCAAGACAACGATCGCGATCGCCCGTCATGGCTAAGGCAGTTAGGGCAACGATCGGCACATCGACTAACCTAGGATCGAGGCGAATCTGCTGCATAGCTTCTAGGCCATCCATACCAGGCATTTGAATGTCCATCAAAATTAGATTGGGGTTTTCCGACTTGGCCAGGGCGATCGCCTCCTCTCCATTCTTAGCCAAGAGAATGCGATAGCCTTTAGCTCTCAGGTAGCTCGACACCGTACTGATATTGGCTTCGTTGTCTTCCGCCACCAAGATTAAGGGAGAGCCTTCCTGCTGTTGGGTCTGACTGGGTTCGATGCGGGGTTCGGTCTGGGATTCCGGGTCAACAGAGGAGGGCGCACAAGTAGGGGCAGTGCCCCCGTGCCTGCCCTCGAATTCGATCGTGAAGCAACTTCCTACACCCACAGTGCTGGTGACCAACACCTGCCCGCCGTGGAGTTCGACAATACGTTTCACCAGGGCAAGCCCCAAGCCAGTGCCTGTATATTGACGATTCAGCGCGCCATCGATTTGGATAAAAGGCTGAAACAGTTTGTTGATATGTTCTGGGGCAATACCAATACCTGTATCGATGACAGCAATTCGCAGAGTCTCTTTGACCAAAAAATGGGGTGGGGAATCGGCAGAATCTGGATCGGCCCGGCGCTGTTGACCGCTCACTTCTAGGGTGATGCGTCCTCCGTTAGGAGTGAATTTTACCGCGTTATTGAGCAGGTTGATCAAGACTTGGCGCATCCGCCGTTCATCAATCAATAAGTCGGGCAGATTGAGTGGGACTTTAATCTCTAGCTGGATGCGTTTTTGCAGGGCTTGTTGTTTAATAAATGGCAGACTGGATTGACACAGATGATTGATTGAAACGGGGGTGCAATCGAGCTCCATTTGACCGGATTCAATTTTGGCGACATCCAAAATGTCGTTGATTAACTCTAGTAAGTGAGAGCTACTGCGCTCAATGGTTTGTAAAGCTTTGATTTGTTGTTCGTTGACGATGCCAAAGACTTGCTCTTGTAGCCCCTCGCCCATGCCCAGAATGGCGTTAAGGGGAGTGCGGAGTTCGTGGCTCATGTTGGCGAGGAATTCGTCTTTGAGGCGGGTAGCACGGGCCAGTTCTTGGTTAGAGACTGCCAGTTGTTCGTTGCGCTCGGTGAGTTGCTGCTGGGCTTGTTGCCGTTCGGTGAGTTCTTGCTGCAACTGCTCAAATAGGCTAGCTTGTTGAACCGCGATCGCCAACTGGTTAGCAATTTGTTGCAGGAGTTGCGCTTCAGACTCTTGCCAGACTCGCTTTTCTCGGCAAGCATGGACGACTAAAACCCCCCAGAGCTTGTTGGTTGACCCAGGGGCAACCCCTCTATGCCTTTGGCTGCCTCGGACTTCTTGCAGGATAGGTGCAACCATTTTGGACTTGACTTCACCAACGCTTGCGTATTCCACCAAGCAATTAGTCCCCATATCGGTCATTATATCCGGGACGATACGGGGCTTGCCCTGGGAATAGTGGTTGAGGATTTCTTGAGACCACAGTTGGTCGTCCCAGTGATGGTTTTTGAGCGCGGGAAACTCGGTCAACACAGATTCTTCAACTATTTGACTTCTGCCATTGCTAAATAGCCGGATTACGATGATTCGATCGCCTTGCAAGATTTCTTTGACTTGCTGTGTCACAGTCGCCAAAATTTCCTTAATATCCAACGATTCGCGAATTTGCTGGGCGATTTCTCCCAAAGTTCGCTGCCGTTGCAGTTGTAAAGCGATCGCCTTTTCTGTTTCCTTGCGGATAGCCAGCTCTGATTGCACCTGTTCGTAGAGGTAAGATTGCTGAATGGCGATCGCTAATTGGTTAGCAATTTGTTTAAGTAAATTGATTTCCCAGTTTTGCCATTGGCGCGGCATATCGCATTGATGAACAATCACCAACCCCCAGAGGGTTTGATTCAGAATAATTGGAACTACGAGTTTAGCTCTGACCTGGATTTCTGCGAGGAATTCAACCAAGCAGGGTAAGATTGACTCGTTTTCATCTTCCCTATCGTTGAGGGCATACACTTTTCCTTGGATATAGCGATCGTAGTTCTCTTCGGGGAAAACCTCTTCTGGGAAGAGGATATCCAGAAGCTTAAGCCTATTTGGCGAAACTGATTCAGCAATGGCAGCCCCCGTCCCTTCAGGAAAAACCCGATAAACCAGCGTTCTGTCTGATTGCAAGAGCTGATGGATTTCCTCAACAGTGCTATTGAGAATCTCGTCCAGATTCAGAGACGATCGCATCCGTTTAGTAATCGCTCCCAGCAAACGTTCCTGTTTTGCTTGTTGTTGCAATCTCGCTTCGGCTTCTTTGCGATGGGTGATATCCTGAAACGTGCCTACCAGACCAATAATATTACCTGAGCAGTCTCGCAGGGGAGCCTTGTGGGTTTCGAGAAATATTGGTTTACCATTGGGTAGGGTTAGCGTTTCTTCGATCCCTAATATAGCTTCACCCGTTTCGATTAACCGCCGATCCATCGCACAATACTCGTTCGCCTCCACTTCTTTCTGGCAAATATCTAAATCTCTTTTACCTATACTTTCGGTCGTAGATGGCAAGCCTAGAGTTTTGGCAAACTGCTGATTGCATCCTAAAAAAACCGACTCTCGATTCTTCCAAAACACCGAAAGCGGGATGGTATCGAGTACCGTTTGCAGAAACTGCTGAGATTCTTGCAAAGCCTTCTGGGCCTGTTTGCGATCGCTGATATCTACTAATACACAAATAGTTTGATCCTCTGAGCCTGGAAGAAGTGCGGCTCCGATCAGCACAGAAATCCGGCTGCCATCCTTACGGTAGTATTCCTTTTCCAAGGAATCGATCGCGCCATCCTGCATCAGGCGCTCCATCGCTAAAACATCAGCGTGGGCATATTCGGGGGGGGTCATGGCATCCCAATGAATCATCCCAGCATTTAGTTCCTCCCTAGTGTAGCCAACCATCTCTAAGAAGCGATCATTGGCATCGATAATGTTCCCCTGAAAATCGGCAAACATCATGCCGCTCACACTGGACTCAAAGACCCGGCGGAAGCGGATTTCACTGCTTTCCCTGGCGAGTTCAGCTTGTTTGCGATCGCTGATATCCGATAAAATTCCCTGGATGCTAATCAATTCCCCTTCAGCATTTATAACGGGTGTGGCGCTGCTTCTCACCCAGACATAATTGCCATCTCGGTGGCGCTGTCGGAACTCATAATCACTTGACTTTTTACCAACTTTGATATTCTCCCGATAACCAGTAACCACCAAAGGACGATCGTCTGGATGCACCAGAGATATAAACGACTTACCCATCCATTCACTCTCGTCCCAGCCAAACATGGTCTTGAATTGCGGTGACAAATAACTGAGCATCCCATCGGGTTCACATGACCAGATCAAATCATTAGCCCCTTCTACCAGCCGCCGGAATTTAGCTTCACTCTCTGCTAATTGGGCTTCGATGTGTTTGCGATCGCTGATATCGCGGCATACACAAATCAATAATCCATCCTCTGTGAGGGTGAGGGATAGCCCTTCGGCAAAGGTAGAGCCATCTTTGCGGGTGGCGATCGCCTCTCCCTCCCAAGCGCGATCGCGCCCCAGCACCGGCAAGACTTCCCGCTCAAACCGTTCTAACTCGTGTTGGGAATACAAAAGTTTCCAGGTTTTGCCCACCAGTTCTTGGGGATGTTCGTAGCCAAACAATTCTAGATGGGCTTGATTCAAATAAAGGTAGGTGTCTCCTTGCATAATGGCAATGCCGTCGATCGCCGCCTCAATTGCTGCCAGTTGTCGTTTTAGGGTTTCTTCGGTTTGTTTGACATCGCTAATATCTGCAAAATAGCCAACAATCTCGATTGGCGTGCCTTCTTCATCTCGCAGCAGACGCAGCTCATCCCGTAGCCAAACGTAGTGACCATCGCGATGCAAAAATCGATATTCATGCTGATGAGTGTTGTGTTCAAAGAGAGCGGATATATGTGCAAAAACCCTAGGGGCATCTTCTGGGTGAATATGGTTAGCCCAGAAGCCAGATTCCGATAAAAATTCTTCTGGTTTGTAGCCCAAAATGGCTTCGATATTTTTGCTCATGAAGGTTGCTCCATAGTCGCCATAGGGCTTACAGCTATAGATCATGGCGGGGCTCGATGCCAGAAGAAATTCAAGGCGTTCTTTCAAAAGGCGATTTTCTAGCTCTGTCTGTTGGCGATCGGTAATGTCTTGGATCAGGCCAAGCACATAGAGATGTTCATCATCCATCAATAGGATAGAAGTGGAAAAGGAGATAGTGCGGCACTGTCCATCTGGGCGCCGAATTTCCCTATCCACGGCGATTAAGTTGCCCCCTTGTCGTATCTTTTTCAGGTCGGCAATCGTCTGTTTTTGAGATTCTTGATTATTCAGGTACAAGCTGTGATACAACCCCAGACGGTTAATTTCTTCTAAGGTGTAACCCGTAATCGTTTGCATTTGCTGATTCCAGACTGTGAAGCGGACAAATGGAAACTCCTCAACTTCATAGAAAACGCACAGCCCTTCAGTCATGTTTTCTACAATTTGTTGACGGAAAATATTTTCCTGCCGAAGCGTTGCTTCTGCCAACTTGCGATCGGTAATGTCGAAGCGAATGGCTAGATACTGAAAAGGTCGCCCGCCTTCGTCCAAAAAGGGGACAATGGTGCTAGCAACCCAGTACAGGCTACCGTTTTTTGCCTGGTTGCAAATTTCACCGCGCCAAACATGACCGCTAGTAATGGTCTGCCACAGGTCTTGGAAAAATGCAGGGGGATGATAGCCAGAGTTGACTAGCCGATGGGTTTTGCCCATGAGTTCATCGCGGGAGTAGCCAGAGACTACACAGAAGGGCTCGTTGACGTAGGATATCACCCCTTCGCGATCGGTGATGACCACAATGGCAGACTGATCCAAGGCCTGTTTAAAGGCTGATAATTCTTGAATTAACTGCTGTCGTTCGAGTTCAGCCTGTTTGCCTCTGCTAATATCAAAGTTGACCCCAATCATGCTCTGGGGATTGCCTTTGGCATCTCGCACGACGACACCATAGGCTTTAATAAAGTGGAGGCTGCCATCGGGATGCAACACTCGAAACTCGGTATCAAATTCTGCTTGTCCTAAGAGGGCTTGCTGGAGCAATGTTTCGGTGGCGGTGCGGTCTTCGGGATGTAGCAGGTTTGCCCAAATGTCGTAAGGCAGAGGGGAATCAGATTGTTTTGTGACACCGTACAGTTCGTACATCCGCTCATCCCACAAGACGGTGTTGTGTACAAGATCGAAGTCCCAACAGCCGAACGCCCCTGATTTGAGCGCCAAAGCGAGGCGATCCGATACTTTCTGTAGTTCTGCTTCTGCACGTTTGCGATCGCTAATATCTTTGGCGATGCCTAAAAAGCCGATAATTTGTTGATTGACATCCTTGAGGGCGCTGATGGATAGCGACACTGGAAATCGAGAGCCATCTTTGCGGATATAGCTCCACTCTTCTTCGCTGAGAATACCTTGGCGTGCTTTGGCAACAAAAACCTCAAAGCCGGGGGGAATATTTTGCCCTAGTTCGGCCGAGAGTGATGCTGCGCGTTCAATAACCTCATTTGCATCGTGGATGAGTTCGGGCGTGGCTTTACCGACCACTTCAGCAGCACTGTAACCGAGCATCCTTTCGGCTCCAGCATTAAAGGTCTGGATGATGCCAGTTGGGTCAGTGGAGATGATGGAGTAATCAGCACCATCGAGGATGGCGCGTTGCAGGCTGTTGACTTGCCAAAGCTCTTGGGTGCGTTCTGCGACTTTTGCTTCTAGCTGTTGGTTTAGTTGGTACAGTTGTCGCTCAGCCTGTTTGCGAGCCGTAACGTCTCGAATCATAAACAAGGCTTCATCTTCGCCGCTCTTGACAACTCTGACCTCTTCATATTGCAGGCGCGGGCCAACGCGCACCTGCTGTTCATAAACTTGCAGTTCTCCTGTACGTAAGGCTTGCTCTATGTGGTGTAGATGTCTGGTCGCAATTTCTCCTGACATAATATCCACCATCGCCACACCAGGGGTATCGAAATCTGTACCGAGAAAGTCGAGCTGACGATTGGCTGTCACGCTCCCCCGATAAATACCATCGGCACCGATGCGAAACATGAAGTCTGGAACTGCTGCTAATATGGCTCGGCTGTGGGCTTCGCTCTGGATCAGGGCGGTTTCGGCAAGTTTGTGATCGCTAATGTCTGTAATAGCGCCTACATAGCCGACTACTTGCCCCTCTGCATCCAGTTCGGCAACGGACTGCCCATATACCCAAGCCACAGCACCGTCGGGACGTTGAAAGCGATATTCGAGCCGGAAAGGGCGATTTTGTTGGGCCGATTGTTGCCATTCGACCGCGATCGAGTCTCTATCTTCGGGGTGCAGCGCTTGTCGCCATCCTTCTCCGATGGCGGCTTTTGGGGTGAGTCCGCTGATCTGACACCAGCGATCGTTAACATAGATGCAGTTGCCCCCTGGATCGGTGCGGAAAATCCCCACTGGTACGGCTTCCACTAGGCTGACGTAGCGTTCTTCGCTTTCTTGCAGGAAGGCTTCAGTTCGTTTGCGATCGCTAATGTCGGTAATGGTGCCTATATAGCCGATCCGATGTCCATTGGCATCGAGTTCGGCGACGCACAGCCCATAAACCCACGTTACTTCACCGTCGGGACGTTGAAAGCGATATTCGAGTTCAAAAGAGTCGTTACCTTGAATGAATTGTTCCCATTGGGCAATGACCCAATCGCGATCGTCGGGGTGCACTCCTTGTTGCCATCCCTGTCCGATAGTGGCTCCTGGTGTGAGTCCGCTGATCTGAAAGTAGCGATCGTTGACATAGGTACATAGCCCCTCGGCATCGGTGCGAAAAATCCCCACCGGAGCGGCGGCGGCAAGGGAGGCGTAGCGTTGTTCGCTCTCGATCAGGGTGGCTTCGATCCGCTGTCGGTTTACCAGTTCCTTCTGCAATTTTTGGTGGATCGTGGCTTGTCCAATGGCGATCGCCAGATGCACTGATAAGGCTTGTATCAGTTCAACTTCTTCCGGTTGCCAGTCGCGGGCGTGTTGGCTTTCGCTGGCATTGAGCAAGCCCCATAACTCATCGCCACACAGTAGCGGCACCAAAAGTTTGGCTTTTGTCTGGAGGCGGATCAGCATCTGCCGATGACAGTCTGATATTTTGGCTGTGGAGATATCTGGTACGACGCGAACATATCCCTGACGATAAATCTCAGGATTGTCTTGCTTATAGCAGGTCTCATTGACCCGTTGGCCCAACAGAGACAGGGACGAGTCGGTGGATTCTGCCACGACAATGATTTCCCTATTGGCTTCAAACCGCCAAATATTGACGCGATCGCAGCCGATCACTTGCCGCACCTGCTGCACAGTCGTATCCAAAATCGTTTGCAGGCTTAGGGACGAGCGAATTTGGGTGGCCAAGTCTGCGAGTAATTTCTCTCGTTGTACCTTGGTGTTGAGAGCGGCTGTCCGAGCTTCCACCTGTTGCTGGAGCTCAAGGTTGCGATTTGCCAGCAGCGCCACCTTTTCCGCCTCTAGGCGCACCACCTTCTCTTCCCACTTCTGGGCCAGCTTGTATAGCTCCAGCGGGTTGAGGGCTTGCAGCAAACTGCTCTGGGTGACGATGCCTAATAGTTCTCCTAGCTCCCCCGTCACCGCCAACCGACGGATCGATCGCTGCTCCATGATCTGCTGCACAGTCCAGAGCGAATCGTCGGATCTAACGCCAAAAATCGGCGTACTCATTACCGCCTGAGCTAGACAGGTTTCCAGGTTCAAGCCCAATGTCTGAAATTGCACAATATCCCGCTCGGTGAGAATCCCCACTGGCATTTGTAGCGGTTCAGCAGAGATTCCGCCTGGGTGCACAATCATCACGGAACTGACGCGATGCTCTGCCATAAGTTGAGCGATGGCCAGTAGGGAAGTATCTGGCGCAGCACAAATCACTTCGCGGGTCATCACTTCTGCTACGATACGCAACCGCAGCAGGTCGATCGGTCGAGATATTTGGCGCAGACTTTCGTGAGTCACTAGGCCCACTAGGCGATCGAGCTCGTCCACGATGGGCAAATGGCGAATGTGGTGCTGCAGGAGCAGATTAATCGCAAAAAATAAATCGGTGAAGGCGGACTCGCGGAGGGTGACGACGGGGTGTGCCATCACCTCCCGGATCACCAAATTCTCCAAGGAACGCTGCTGGGCACTCAGCCGCACCACGTCTCGCTCGGTCAGTACGCCGACCAATTGCTCGTTTTCCACTACCAACACGCAACTCGATCGCGCCTCTACGTGGAGATCTTCGAGTTGACCGTCCGCCGTTCTAGCGGTGTTGCAGAGCGATCTCACGCCGCTCATTTGGGCGATCGTATCCATCACCGTCGTATCGGGCGAAACCACCAAGGGTTCCCGGACGATCGCAGTCCTGAGTTCTATTGGAGTGAGAGCCGTAGTACGAATGAACATGAGTTTATAGGATTTTATTGCTGATTATTTTGTTAAACTCTTCGCCTTAAACACGTGAGCTGATAGCGTAGGGTGGGGCGAGCCCTAGTAAGGAGAAGAATTATTTAGCTGCACGACATTCTCTCCATATTATATTTACTTTTGGACGACGAATCAGTGGTAGTGCGAATTTCGGATAACGGCAGGGAAATAGCCAGAGAGTCAATCGATTTTAGATTTTAGATTTTAGATTTTAGATTTTAGATTGGCAATTGGTCGCGAAATTACTGAGTGATAGTACCAAAATAAAAACCATTTTCCATAATCTTGAAAAACAGGATTTGCTATAATTTAAAGTTTAGCAATCACAACAAGGAGCAAAAATTATGGGACTATTTGACCAAATTTTAGGTGCGATCGACAATCCCAACCTACAAGCAAGCCCCAATCAGTTGGGCAACATTGTCGGTGCCGTAGAGCAGTTGAGTGGCAATCACGGCGTCGATGCGGGTACGACTCAGTTGGCGATGTCGGTTTTGGGCGGATACGTGCGATCAGCATTGCAAGACGTGCGATCGCAGTCAGGAGACGCACAAGCTCAACAAGTTGTCAACCAATTTAGCGGCACAAATCCTAATCCCCAAGCAGTACAAAGTTTGTTCGGCGCTGGCCAACTAACGCAGATAGTGGCCGATATCGCCCAAAGAACCGGTTTGAATAACGCCACAGTGCAGGCGATGATACCTGTTTTGGTGCCGCTCATACTGAATTTGCTACAAACCGGCGGCAACGCCCAAAACCCAGCCCAAGGCAGCAATCCCGTTTTGAATACGTTTTTAGATTCAGATGGAGACGGTGATGTAGATATTACTGACGCCATGTCGATGGCAGGCCGCTTTTTGAATCAGCGCAGTTAATTGTTGATGGTTGACAAAACATAACACCCGTATCCCCGACTTCTTGAAGAAATCGGGGATTTAAAGGAATAAGGAAGAAGCAATTAAATCAATGGTTTCAGCAATTAAAAACATCCTAACTACCAAGAAGGTTGCTATATACCAATTTTATAAATTGATTAAATCCGTTCATTCTCGTCACCTTATGGTATTGTTAGTGTGAGGATACAGTTTGCGGGGATTTTCCAAGGTTGACATACCAGTTCGGTTTTGGCGGCGCGTCACTGACTTTTTCTATGTGAGCGCGAACCGAAATATTTTCGTAGTCTCGAATACTACCCGCTCCCATTCCTAACAAGCTTTCATTCCCAAACAAATCCCACAGAAACAGATGTTGCTCGTCTGTAAGTGGAATATCTTCAAGTCTAGCTATATAAAATACTGCCAAAACATCAATCTCCTCCCGTTTGGCACTCCACTGGTACATCAAATCGAAGGGGATATTGGCTTCAGTTATGCAACCAATCGCCTTATCTGGGGTCATTTCTCGTTTGTACACTAGGTTTAGGCACAGTGCCAGTATCCAGTGGTTTTTTGGCAGCGAACGTAGTCTGTATTGTTGTTTATTCATCAGTTTTATCCTCTTCACAAGTCCAGTAAATTCCGAGTGTACAATCACTGTGATGTTGTGCTCGGCGTTCGTATTTGTCGCAGCGCTCTTGAGCTTTATAAAACTGTTATATAAAGGTTTTGCCACATGGTAAGAGCATCTTAATTAAGGTTGACACAAAGGTTCAGAAGAACCTAAGATATGATCGGCGAAACAAGAACTCAGAACAAGAAACATATAATCATTATTCATAGCTGCCCGTTTCATTTTTTGTCTGAGACTACGTTGACAAGTTTGTTCGCGGTTGAGACCATTAAGTGCCATGCGTCTGAGCAGGGCAATATTCCGAGGACTGTGACCAGAACGAATTCTACAAGCGTCCTCACCAAAAGTACAGTCGAGTGTCCAATGAGCCTGATTTTCAATGCTCCAATGTTTGCGGATTGCCTGAGATAAAAGTTGGGCATCATGTTCTAAAGAAGTCAGATAAAAATGAACCTCCCTTGTGGTCTTATTCCAAAGATGACGGACACGGATTACCATAACAACACTTTTGAGTCCCGCCCAAATTCGTGGTTGATAAAGTTCACCAATAGCGGTAATTGGTACAGCAAAAACTTGGCGTTCTTCTATCCGATGATGTGCTGAATTAATTTTTTTATCGTAGCTAAAATCAACAGATTTAAAATCCTGTATAGCCGATTCTTCAAACCATTTTTTAACTTGAGAGTATAAGGTCGGATGGTTAGCTTTAAGTGCCAGTACATAATCTGCTTTTTTCTCAATAATCTTTTGAGCAATTTCAGTTTGTGTCCCCATCGCATCAATAGTTATAATAGAACCTGTGATATCTAGCAATTCTAATAATGCGGGAATGGCAGTAATTTCATTGGATTTATCTTCCACCTTCATCTGGCCCAAAACTAAGCGTTGCTCGCTAGCCCATGCACTAATAACATGGAGTGCTGATTGACCTCGATTTCGGTCATAAGAACCTCTAATTGTCTTGCCATCTATGGGTATAACTTCGCCCCCCATTGAATTAACTAAGGTTTCTACCCAACCAAAAAAGCATCGATTTAAGACCTCTGGTTCGATGAACTGAAATACTCTCCGAAAAGTATCATCAGAAGGGATGCCGTTCGGTAATTCCAAAAACTCTTCTAACCATGTTTTCTTACTGATACCATAATTTTCCATATCTTCCCAGCCTTGCGCCCCCGCAATTATTGCTAAAATTGCAATCACTAAGATATCGGTGAGTTGATGTTTTTTAGTTCGTTCTATTCGAGGGTCTTTGAGTTCTCCAAAGTGCTTTAATAGACTCCGTTGGATATCTCTCATTTCTGGCACATCTTTCTTCTTAGTCTGAGCGTGAGAATTTTTATTAGCATCAGCAGGTTTAATTTGAAAACCCTGAGACATTTTAGTATTCCTTGGTAATTTTTGGGAGAGCCTAGCTGTTTTTAGCCCCACGGGCGGGCGAACTTATTAACCAACAAGTATAACTCATACTAAATCTAGATATTGTCACCTGCCTTTTACCATAACTGAAGTAATTTTTCAAGTACAGTTTATACCAAATTAGATGCTCTTACCCTGGGTTTTGCCAGGGACATAAAACGGTCTGTCTGGATTAGCTGCAAGTAATTTTTCGTAATCTTCCCAACTTAAATCGGGATCTTCTGGATCTCTGATCATTTATTTTTCATGTGAGTTACCAGAAACTAAATCCTATCGTATTTTGTAGGAAACAACCACCTTTACGGTAAGCACAACCTAAAAACATAATACGCATATCCCCGACTTCTTTAAGAAGTCGGGGATATCACAACAATTATCAACCCAAACCTAAATCAGTCACAGCACCGATACTGCTAGAAGAAACCAACTTAGCATATTTAGCCAAAACGCCCCTAGTATAGCGAGGTTTAGGAGGCTGCCAAAGAGCGCGCCGCTGCTCCAATTCTGCATCAGAAACATTGAGCTGCAACAAGCGATTTTGAGCATCAATCGTAATCGAATCACCCTCTTTTACCAGAGCAATTGTCCCGCCAACTTGCGCTTCGGGTGCAACGTGACCGACAACCATGCCGTAAGTTCCGCCAGAGAAGCGGCCGTCAGTAATTAACCCAACAGAATCGCCTAAACCAGCGCCAATAATTGCCGAAGTTGGTGCTAACATTTCGCGCATTCCCGGCCCGCCTTTTGGCCCTTCGTAGCGGATGATAATCACATCTCCGGCTTGAATTTTGCCCGCTAAAATTGCATCCAAACAATTTTCTTCAGATTCAAATACCCGCGCTGGGCCGGTAATTATCGGTTTTTTAACGCCAGTAATTTTAGCAACGGCTCCTTCTGTTGCCAGATTTCCCCTCAGAATTGCTAAATGTCCTTGGGCGTAAAGCGGGTTGTTCCAAGGGCGGATGACATCTTGGTCGGTGCGGGGTTCGGCTGGAATATCTGCTAACACTTCGGCAACAGTTTGACCGGTAATTGTCAGCGCGTCTGGGTGCAGCAAACCTTTTTCTAGCAGCATTTTCATTACTTGAGGAATGCCGCCGGCTTTGTGCAAATCGGTTGCTACGTATTTGCCGCTGGGTTTGAGGTCGCACAGCACTGGTACTTTTGCTCGAATAGTTTCAAAATCGTCGAGGGACAGTTCTACTCCGATCGCATTGGAAATGGCTAATAAATGCAGCACAGCGTTGGTTGAACCGCCCACTGCCATGATGACCGCGATCGCATTTTCAAAGGCCTTGCGAGTCAAAATTTGGCTCGGTAACAACTGTTTGCGGATCGCTTCCACGACAACTTTTGCAGATTCGGCAGCGCTGTCAGCTTTTTCGGCATCCTCAGCAGCCATTGTCGAAGAATAAGGCAAACTCATGCCCATCGCTTCAAAGGCGCTCGACATCGTATTTGCTGTGAACATTCCGCCGCAAGAACCCGCACCCGGACAAGCTTTCTGTTCGACTGCATTGAGTTCTGTTTCGTCAATTTTGCCCGCGCTGAATTGACCGACTGCTTCAAAAGCGCTGACAACGGTTAAATCGCGTCCGTTGTGGTGTCCTGGTTTGATCGTGCCACCGTAAACAAAAATAGCAGGAATGTTCATGCGGGCGATCGCAATCATCGCCCCCGGCATATTTTTATCGCAACCGCCGACAGCCAGCACCCCGTCCATACTTTGCCCGTTGCAAACAGTTTCGATGGAATCGGCTATCACATCTCTCGACACCAGAGAATATTTCATCCCTTCTGTTCCCATCGAGATCCCGTCGCTGATAGTAATCGTACCGAACATCTGCGGCATGGCGCCGGCTTCCCTTGCACCCGCAATAGCCCGCAAAGCGAGGTCGTTCAATCCCATATTGCAGGGCGTAATCGTGCTGTACCCGTTGGCAATCCCCACAATCGGCTTAGTGAAATCGCCGTCGCCAAAACCGACTGCCCGCAGCATTGCTCGGTTGGGCGCGCGCTGCACGCCTCCAGTCACAGCTTGGCTTCTCAAATTTTCAGGCATTTTAAAATTTCCTTTCTCTGTTGACAGTTGACAGTTGACAGTTGACAGTTGACAGTTGTCAGTTGTCAACTGCCAGCTCGCCCAAAAACGAATACAAGTTTCCGATAATCGTCGTGGTGAGCCCATAATTTTAGACCAAAGTTCCGGCTCCCAGATGAATCTGTGGAGCAAATCTCAAATCTCAAATCTAAAATCGACTGACTCAGTGCCGAGCGCCGAGAGTTTTACCCTATTGTTGATTTTCTCAGAAGCTTTGATATTTGTCAGACCTTTTAGGAGGCAGTGGCACAGCAGTGTCCGGAAAGCAAGGGAAAAATTCTACAGATACTACAGCGTGCAGAGTGAATACCGTGGTTATCTGGGATGATGTGGTAACACCCATCACTCTAACGTTTAAAAAAAATTGCGAGGCGAATGACATGGAGGCCGATCGAATTCTGAGGCAATATGCGGCCGGAGAAAGAAATTTTCGAGAGATTAACCTCGTCGGGGCAGACTTAAAAGGGGTAAACCTCAGCGAGGCTAACTTTACCCGATCGAATTTCCAAGACGCAAACCTCAAAGGCGCTAACCTGACGGGAGCGAACTTGCGCGAGGTGAAATTGGCTGGGGTGGACTTGACGGAAGCCAACCTCAGCGAAGCAAATCTCATCGGTACCGATTTGAGCCGTGCCAATCTCAGCGGGGCTAACCTTATGGGAGCCAACCTGCGCGGCTCAATGGCGAGAGAAGTCAACATGACCAAGGCTAATTTGACCGAAGCTAATTTGACCGAAGCCAACTTTACCGAAGCGAATTTGTTTGCGGCCAACTTAACCGACGCTAGCATGATTCGCATTAATTTGATGAAGGCAAATTTGAGTTGGTCAACTCTCAAAGCGGTAAACCTGACAAATGCCATCCTCAGCGAGTCGCTTTTAGAAAGAGCTAATCTGACTCAGGCAATTCTCAGCGGGGCGATGGTGAGCGGGGCAAACTTGGCTGGTGCAGACTTGCGCCAAGTAACGATGGTTGGAGCTAATCTCACCGACGCTAATCTGAGCAATGCTAATTTGAGAGTTGCTAATGTGAGTTGGTCAACGCTGGCAAGAGCTAATTTGAGCGGTGCTAATTTGTACCGGGCAAAGCTGTGCTGGTCTAATTTTAGCGGGGCGGTTTTGGTGGAAGCGGTTTTGATTGATGCTAATCTCAATCGAACTAACTTCCGCGATGCAGATTTGAGGCGGGCAATTATGCCCGATGGCACGACTAATGATTCTTAAAATTTGATTGGTGATTGTTGATTGTTGACTGTTGACTGTTGACTGTTGACTGTTGATTGTTGATTGTTGACTGTTGATTGTTGATTGTTGACTGTGGACTGTTAACTGTTGACTACTGACTAATGACTAATGAGTATCAGTGAATTATTGATGTTGGGTGCGGCGGGAATTTTTGCCGGAATTCTAGCTGGATTTTTGGGTATCGGCGGCGGTACAGTGCTCGTGCCTTTGTTGGTGGCTCTCAATTACGCTCCGGTGCAAGCGGTTGCTACTAGCGGTTTGTCGATCGTGATTACAGCTATTTCTGGCAGCATCCAGAATTGGCGCATGGGCTACCTCAGCTTGAGCCAAGTCGCAGGCATTGGATTTCCAGCCGTCCTTACAGCACAAATCGGTGCTTATTTGGCGGGGATTTTTCCGCCTTACTTGCTGTTACTTACTTTTGGGCTGTTGCTGTGGCTGAATATTTATTTGATTGAAGTTCGCAAGCGCCTGACAGCTAAGAAGAAAGCGGAACTAGAACAAGGGGAACTGGGAGGACAAGCTGGACAAGGAGAAAATGCTCAATTACCAATTACCAATCACGAATTACCCAATAATTCAAATATTATATTCCATCCAACTTTTGCTAAAATTGCTACCGGCAGTGCGGCGGGTTTATTAGCGGGTTTGTTCGGCGTAGGCGGCGGCGTAATTATGGTTCCCCTGCAAATTTTGCTGTTAGGAGAAAGCATTAAAACCGCAATTCAAACCAGCTTGGGCGTCATCGTCATCACGGCAATTTCGGCGACGGCGGGACACGCGGCGCGCGGGAATGTTTTGTGGGTTGTGGGGTTAATTCTTGGCGGCGGCGGTTTGTTGGGCGCGCAGGTGAGCACGCGGTTTTTGCCGAGATTGCCCGATCGTATTGTTAGTTTAGCTTTTCGATCGCTCTTGGCAATCTTATCGATTTATGTTTTCTGGCAAGCTTGGCAAAAATTTAGTAACGGGTAAGGGGTAATTGGTAAGGGGTAATTGAGAACAGTAATTGAGGCAGAGCCTCCGGGTTTGTATTCCCAGGCAGAGCCTGGGAACAAGGTTAAGGCTATAATGACAGTAGACAGTAGACAGTTGATAGTTGACAACTGACTACTGACTAAGTTTCTTCACGGCGCGAGTCAGACGCTGCAAATAAGGCTTGACAATTTCTTGATTTTGTCTCTGCAACTCGGACACTTGCTGCTGCAACTGCTGAATCTCGGTTTGCAGCATCCCTGTGTCTATTGTGGGTCGATCGAGCAAGTCCTGCAATTGCTGGAGAGAACCTTGGATTGTATCCAAGTCTACTTCGTTCGATCGCTCCTGTAACTGAGCCGTAATAGTTTTAACTTCAGTTAACTGTTCGCCCATCAATAAAAATCGGACGTTGACATTTTCCCAATCATGCTCTCTGAGGGCGCTATTTTCCAAAATGCGGAGTTTTTGCTGCAAATCCGACAGTTGCGTGTGGAAATCCTGAGAATCTGCCGGCAGCGCCTGGGCTTGGCGTTCGAGGGAGGCTAGGGCACCTTGTACCTCGGCGATGACGCCGGATTCCAAGCCGAGGAGTTTTTGCTGCAAGTCGGAGACAGCGGTGTAGAGTTCCGCAGGTTCTCCAGGTAGTATCTGAACTTGCTGCGAGCGACGTTCTACTGCGGCTTGTACGTCTGTAATCGCAGAATTTGCCTTTTGTTGCATTTGTTGCTCGAAACGCTGGCGATTGGCGAGATTTAGCGAGAGTGCTGCGGTTAAGGGGGCGGCAGCGTAGACAATTTGGCCCGACAATCCTGCAGCAATCGTGCCAATAGCTGAACCAGCAACAGAGGCGTATTCTACCAATTCTAGCCAGTCCGGCTGGTTCGGGGCACTTCTGGAAGCTGGGAATGATGCTTTTTCAATCTTCTGCATAGCCTTTTAGTCGTAGTCGGATAGATGGCGATACCGACATGATAAAAGCGATCGGCAAATAAATCAGGCCTATTTGTCAAAATTTCCTGATTGTGGTATTTTAATTGACCGAAAGCATCCAGGATACAAGCCCCCGGATTCATCCGTGGGGTTAATGCTTCAATTCTTTAATCTTTAATCTAAAATCTCAAATCTAAAATCGATTGACCTCATGCCGGATAGCTTGTGCGTTTAAAACGCTCAGTCTCAGGTAAAATTCAGGATTAAGTCGATCGCTCAAAACACTTAACCGATAACCGTTCACCGCCGTCTGTCAGGAGTATACAGAAAATGGGTCTTAAGATTATTGAAAGCTACGATAGCAGTTTTGTCCTCGAACCCGATGCTAAAACTGCACTGTTCGGTTTATTAACCGGTGAAAGCTTTCTCCAACAAGTAGCGCTACAATTGCAATGCTCGCGCATTGAGTTTGCCGAGTTACTGTTTCAGCCAGTCCCTTACAGCAGCGAGACGCCCAAGGGAATGCCTGCGGAATTTGAAAAGTATCATGAATCGAGCGATTTTGCGATCGTCAACGTCCCGCCTAATTTCATGTTCCCAGCCAAAATATTTAAACCCAGCCGCCTCTGTGCAATCTATCGAGTTTTTAAGAATTAGGTAAAGGCAGGTTCATCTGTGGTTTAATCTAAAATCTAAAATCTAAAATCTAAAATCGGATGACAGAAGACATTCAATCTCTCGCCAGCTTAGAATTCATTCCCTACATAGACTCCGAGGGGAAATTGCCAGATTTTGTCCAGGGAAAAATCGGCGTCTACGCGATTTTTGACAGCGATAAAGTCCTGCAATTTGTCGGCTATTCTCGCGACATTTACCTCAGTCTCAAACAGCATTTGGTACGCCAAACCCAATATTGCTACTGGCTGAAAGTCCAAACTATTGACAAGCCCAGCCGCACTATTCTAGAAAGCATCCGATCAAGTTGGATTGCCGAAAACGGTTCCCAACCCCAGGGTAACGGTGCCGATGCTGGCAAGTGGAACGATCCCATCGACACCAAAACAGTAATGACTGCCCAAGAAACGGCAAATTATGAAGGTATCTTCGCCGATGAAATTGCCAAAGATAAATTGTTAAAAAATGTCGCGCGGCGCGTGGAAAATGAAATTTTCGCGCTGCTGAAAGCTCGCGGCGTAACAGAAGAAATCCGGTTTAATCCCAAGCTAAAAACTAGCGGATTGCTGGATTTAAAGTAAATACCGCTCACCCGGCAGTCCTAAGCGGGAATGAATTCCACGGGGCTTATAGCGAAAGTCCTCGCTCAAGAGGACTAAGCTGTTACGAATCTAGATTGTATTTTTGGGCGGGCGGGACGCCCAACACCTACTCCCCACAAGACTTGGATTTTTTTTGACAGACAATTTAAAGGCCCAACAGCTTAATAAATTATTCAGTCCTCTTTTAGAGGACTTTCACTTTGAGGCAGGGGTTTCAACCCCTGACGGACTGACGGACTATCGGTTTTACCTTAAACAGATGCTCGCGTACAATCTATCTCATATATTCTCTGGGTTTGATTAAATTTTAAAATGTTGAAATTTATTAAAATTTAACAGATATCGGAATCTGCACAATTAACTTGGTTCCTCGACCCGGAGCAGAAATACAACTGATTTGACCTCGATGTTTTTCCACTACAATATCGTGACTGATTGCCAACCCTAATCCAGTACCGCGGCCTACAGCCTTCGTAGTAAAAAATGGGTCAAATATCTGGTGGCGCACTTCCTCACTCATCCCACAACCGTTATCGGCAATGTGAATAACAACGGATTTATAGTTGTGAGTGGCTAATTTTGAATCTTGATTGTGCAGGGCCGATTCTGACTCACAACTTACGGAAGTGCTGATGGTAATTTTTCGGGGAGACGGTTGATTTTCCAGGGCATCAATAGCATTAGTTAACAGGTTCATGAACACCTGATTTAACTCACTGGCGTAACAGGTGACTCTGGGCAGTGGGCTGTAGTTTTTAATAACCTCTATCTCACCAGCTTTGTTTGTTCCCTTTAGCCGATGTTGCAAAATAACTAAAGTATTGTCAATGCCTTCATGAATATCGACTCGCTTGTACTTTTGTTCGCCAAGGCGGGTGAAGTTCCGCAAAGACATCACAATTTCGCTAATCCGAGAAGCACCCTCTGTCATCGACTTCAGCAGTTTTGGATAATCCTCTGCGATGAATTCGGGTTGAACCTCATCTAATTCGCTGATAATTTCTGCAACGGGGTGCGGGTAGTAATGTCGGTACAATTCGAGGAGGCGAAGCAAATCTCGTGCATAGTCCGCCGCTAGAGCAATATTACCGTAGATAAAGCTGACGGGATTGTTGATTTCGTGAGCAATTCCTGCCGCTAGCTGACCTAAAGAAGCCATTTTTTCCTTCTGTATTAACTGAGCTTGAGTTTTCTTTAGTTCAGTTACGCTTTGTTCGAGTTGCTTGGCATAGGATTGTGTTTGCTGGAACAACTGGCGCTGCACGAGTTGATTTGAGACGCGGGCGATAACTTCTTGTTCGTGAAACGGTTTTGTGATATAATCTATACCACCAACTTCAAAGGCTTTGACTTTATCTAATACTTCATTCAAAGCACTGATAAAAATAATTGGAATGTCCTTGGTTGTGGGAGAAGCTTTCAATGCTTGGCAGACTTGGTAGCCGTCCATACCGGGCATCATGATGTCGAGCAAAATCAAGTCAGGAGGAGTTAACTCGATCGACCGCAGCGCTAGTTTGCCGTCGGGTGCGGTGCGTGTTTTGTACCCTTGCTGCGAGAGTATTTGAGCTAAAAGTTGCAAATTAGCCGGAATATCATCAACAATTAAAATATTCCCTTTTAAGACGGGAGTTGGTTCGTAATTCATATCTAGTTCGGTAAAATAACCTTTATAGGTTTGTAGTGAGTACGATCGTCCTAGCGGGTTTTATGAGGACGGTCATACTCACTACGAACCGGGTATAATATCATTTCTCTTTCGTTTCGGGATGGATGAGAGCTAGTATTTGATTGAAATGAAACTCGTTAGCCAATGCGGCTAGGGCGCTAGCTAAAGCGTCATTGCGATCGCGAATTTGCTCAATTTGGCTCAGAATTAACTCTAAATCGCACTCAATTGTGGCTTTCTCTAAAGCTGCCAGCCAATCTGCGGGTAAAGCTGCAAGAGTCTCTGGAGTCGGAGCCTCGATTTGAGTTGAATCGGGAACACTCTCCGGTTCACCGTAAATGTAACGCACTCCCAGATGTTTGTGCAGGGTGGCAAAAATTTCTGTATCTCGAAAGGGTTTGTGGATAAAGTCATCGCATTCATCTGATACAGTAACGGTTTGCGCTTCCTCGGCGTTACCGGCACTCACGGCAATAATTGCCGTAGCTTGACCTTTAACGGTGGCTTTAATGCGTTTGGTTGCTTCATGTCCATCCATCACGGGCATCCACATATCCATAAAAATTAAGTGTGGCTCAAAACTCGACCACATTTCAATAGCTTCCATGCCATTGCTGGCTTCTTCGAGTTCCAAGTTAAAGCCAGCGAGAAGTTTGATCAGCAGTTGGCGGTTGTCCGATCGATCGTCCACAATCAAAATACGATAGCGTGGCTGGTTGCGTTCCAGGGCTATCACCCGACGCGGTGGCTGTACGGGTTGAGTCGCCGGGGCATCAACGGCGCTGACGGGGAGATCAAACGCGAAGGTGGTGCCGCGTCCTACTTCACTGCGTACAGTAATCACGCCGCCCATCAGCTTAACAAACTGTTGGCTGATAGCCAGCCCCAAGCCTGTTCCTTGCTGAGATTTGGTTCCTGTTTTGGTTTGCACAAAGGCTTGAAAAAGCTTATCTAACTCATCAGCAGCTATGCCGGCACCCGTGTCTTCTATTTCAAAATGTAATTGGTAATTACTGATGGGTAATTGCTGATTTTTACGGTCTATAAATGCACTTACTCTTAACCTAATTACTCCTTGTTTCGTAAATTTAATGGCGTTAGAAAGCAGATTAATCAAAACTTGGCGCAACTTAAGTTGATCGGTTTGCACGTATTCGGGAATATCGCTAGAGCAGTCAAATATTAACTGCAATTGTTGCTCCCGTGCCTGGAGTTGAAACATCTCTTCCAGCTCGTTCAGCAGGCTGCTTAATTTAAAATCAGTTGGGTTGATTGTAATGCGTCCCGCCTCTATTTTTGCTAAATCTAATATTTGATTTATCAGAGCTAGCAAGTGTTCTCCGCTGCGGTTGATAATGCGGATATTTTCCTGTTGTTCGCGAGTGAGGTTGGTAGAGCGCTGCATCAATTGGGAGAATCCCAGAATTGCGTTTAGCGGGGTGCGGAGTTCGTGGCTCATATTTGCCAGGAAAGTGCTTTTGGCAAGGTTGGCGGCTTCTGCGGCCCCGGCGGCTTGTTGGAGCTGTACTGCTTGCTTTTGAGTCGCTTCGAGCAATTGAGCTTGTTGTAAGGCGACTCCCAGTTGAGTGCTAATTTGCAGCCCAATATTGATTTCTGCTTCGCGCCAAGTGCGGGGTGCAGAATTTTGATAGCTGGCGAGCAAACCCCAAAGTTGACTGCCACAAAATATGGGGAAAATAACGTAGGCTCTAGCTTGGAATTGTTTTAACAGTTCTATGTAACAAGGACTCAAACCAGCGCTGTATATGTCTTCAATTATGCGGTAAGGAACGCCTCTAGCATACATACCACCTTGATTTTTTTGTAGATAGGTATCCAGCACTGGTTCACCGGAGGCTTGCATAGTTTTCACGGTACAGCGAGAGTGTTCGACGAGAGTGTTTGGCACATTACCATCGTCGGGTTTTTGCATCAGAGATATCCAGCCTGGAGCCATTGACTCGGCAACAAATTCGCCACTCCAATCAGGATTAAAGCGATAGATACCGACACGATCGCATTTTAGGGTTTGTCGCAGTTCAGAGGTTGTGGTTTTGAATATTGTGTCAATATCTAAGGACTGACGGATGCGATCGATCGATCGGGCGATGGCTTGTTCTCCCTGGGCGCTTTCTCGCAAAGCTGACTCGGCTTGTTTGCGATCGCTAATATCCAAGACTGTGCCGAACAAACGGAGCAACTGCCCTTTTTCATCATAAACAGGTTTCCCTCGGACTTCAATGTAACTGAGGGAGCCATCTCTTCGGAGCAGCCGCAGATCGATTTCAAAGCTTTGCCCCGACATAGCTTGATCGCGCACCATTGCCAGATAGCGCGATCGATCTTCTGGATGAAAACGCTCGATTAATTGTTCGTTTGGCAGCGGTTTTTGAGTCGGATCGAGCTCATAAATGCGATAGAGTTCTTCACTCCAAGTGGTTGTTGCTGTGGCAATATCGTATTCCCAACTGCCAATACGGGCAATTTTTTGGGCTTCCAGCAGTCGGGATTCCGCCAACTGGCGATCGCTAATGTCGCGCGCTACCCAAACAGCGGAGCTATCGGAAAGTGGCGAAATTTTAGCAGCAAACCAAACTTCTTGGTTATTAATCGGGAGACTGTAATCAAAACTAATAGTTTGTTTTGTTTCCAATGCCTGTTTAACTTGAGCGAAATAAATCTCCTCGCTTTCCTCCTGAAAAAATTGTTCTATGAGGGAGTCGAGCTGATTCGTCTGATAGTTGTATTGAAAAATTCCCTTAGTGGGTATAATTTGGATGGTTTTTTCTTCATAGTCAAAAATTAATACAATATCTGTAATCGACTCAAATATTTTCACTACTTGCTCAGTAGAAGTGTAAAGTTTTTGTTCGAGCAATTTGCGCTCGGCAATTTCATATTGTAATAATTCGTTAGCACGAGCTAAGGCGCCGGTACGTTCGACCACTTCGGCTTCTAAAGTGTGATTGTAGTCAGTTAATATTTTTTCCCATTGTTTGCGCTGTGCGATGTTATAAAAAGCATTGATGGCATAAATAATATTTCCGCCTGCGTCGAAAATTGGTGTGGCGCGCACCTCAAAAGGAATAAATTTCCCATCTCGATAAACTTCTATATCTTCCTGGAATACCGTTTCGCCGCGCAGTGCTCGGAATGCAGGCAGTTCTTCAATAGGATAAGGCTGGTTTTGGCGGTACATTTGATAAACTTCTACTGCTTCTTCTAAAGTCGCATCGGGGATAGTTTCTACACCGAGCCAATGCTTGGCAGTTTGGTTGAAGTAAATGACTTTACCGGAGGCATCGTGGATAGATACTCCCGCAGGTATGGCTTCGAGAAATTGGTTGAGTTGGCTCTCTCTTTGCGCTAAAGCTTCATTTAAAGATTTTTGGTCTGCAAAAGCCTGTTGCAATTGCGCTGCCATAAAATTGAAGGAATTGGCGAGATCTCCGACTTCATCCCAGCGTCTAATTTCTAAAGGTTGATCCCATTTTCCTGTGGCAACATTTTTGGCTGCGGTATTCAAACGCATAATAGGCTTTGTCACCCAACGGGAAGTCAAAAATCCGATCGCGATCGCCAGCGGCAGTGTACCGGCCAATAACCACAATGTATGGCGCGTATTTGCTTGAATGCGAGCCATGAAATCAGACTCTGGCACCACCACCACAATCAACCAATCCAAACCACGGAAATCTCGATAGGGAGTGACACGGACAAATTGCCTATCGCCCTTGTTCGCCAAGGTAAATCGCTGGGTTGTTTGCAGCGTGCGGAAGTTGCCAAATCGGTTGGTGAGTTGTCGAGAAATATCTCGCGTTCGGGCATCCTTGCTGCTGGTGGCTAGCAATGGCGTCGGTTGCTTTTTTGTTGGCGTCACCAAGGGTGTTTCTAGTGTGGATGTGGCAATCAGATTGCCCGATCGATCCATAATAAAAGTTTGTCCCGACGCCGAGAATTGCAGCCTAGCCAGAAAGGTATTGATTGCCGAGGGCCCATTATTATCCGTGAGGCGATCGCGGGTACGTTCTCCTACTTGTTCGATTAACTGATGCGCTACATCCTCGACTGATTCCTGACCGCTTTTGAAAGAAAGATAGCCCACTAGCCCGACGGCGCTGACTGTTTGCAAAACAAACGGAACAATCAGAACCATTCGCAGCGGAAGCTTGCTGAAAAGTTTGGCGGCTGGGCGGCTGAAGGGATACATGGGCATGGGTGTGAACCAATTGTGCTGGCGATCGAATTTTAACTGCTATAGTCTGCCTTTACCCCCGGCAATTGGCGCGCCCTACAGGCTCTGAAATGTTCCTCCGGGTTCAATATAGCCAACTACCAGCGAAGATTGGGCCCTGCTGTCAAAATTTGCTTCTGTCAGTTCTGTTTCTAGCTGTTTGGCATTTGATTCATTTTTACTTACAAAAACTGTGATAACTTTTCTAATTTCTTTGTGTCTCTCGGCGATCGTGTCGTTAATTAAAAGCTCTATAAATGGCTTATTGGTTGGCAGAGAACTGCCCATATTTTGAATTTTAACTTCTGTTTTATTTCCCTCGGAATCGGTCAAACTCAAGCTAGAGCAGCTTTCGGGAAGTTTATTAATAGTTTGATTCGGGTGCTGGAAGTGCAACCATTTAACAACTGCTGCCTCTGTTACGGCTACAGATTCATGCAGCCGATCGACAAAAGCATAGAAAGCCTCATTATCTTCTCGGTGAGCAAGTACGTAAGCTCGCAATTCCTTTCTGCTCATAGTTTGAAAATTAGGTCTGTTCATCAGAGTATCTCCATTGCCCGTTAGGATAAATCTCTATTTCGATAGTTTCACCAGCCAAAATGTAGACGTTATTTGTGCGTTCATCGAGCCGCACTATGTAGATAGGCTGATACATATTTGTTAACTCGTAGCAAACTACAAAGCATTTGAGTAACTGCGCTGCTGTAGGAATAATCTTTGCTCCTTCACTCTCCCACTCTTTGTTTTTTAGTATACAGCAGTCAATCGATTTTAGATTTTAGATTTTAGATTTTAGAGTGAAGAATTGACCCCTGATAAATCCGGGGACGCCGGATCAAATTACTTTTGGTCAGAGTTTGCAGTAATGCCCGATCGCCCTAATGCCCATTTGCTAACTTCCCTAAAACGGTGGCGAATAGAACGGGTTCGATCGGCTTTGTTAAGTGTTCGTTGTAACCAGTGGCGATCGCCCGATCGCGGTCTTCTTCGCTAGCATAATACCAATTTCATAAAGTAGCGCTAGATATTACCCCCCCAACCCCCCCTCCCGCGGGGGGGCTAAGACTTCATCCATAGCACATCTTTAGAAAAATGGTATAAGCTGTCAGCGCCACGGCCAGCAAGCGCTTGATTTTGTCGGATGCGGACGATCGCACTTTGCGGATCGGGGAGTAGCCGTCCTCAACGGCCATACCGAGATCACTAACTAAAATATCCGGTGGCGACTCCTCTCAACTGCCCCTTCTTACTCCGAGGCTGTTTGAGTGGCAGTGTCACCGTAAATGTCGCACCCTGGTCTTTACCGGGACTTTCCGCAGTCACAGTACCCCCGTGGAGTTGCACCAAGTGCTCGACGATCGCCAATCCCAGTCCCAAACCGCTGTCAGCCCTAGTTTTCGAGGCGTCTGCTTGTCGGAAGCGATCGAACACAAAGGGCAAAAACTCAGCAGGAATGCCTTTTCCGGTATCGCTGACAGTAATTTGCACGTAATTGGGTGATGAGGAATCGCTAACAGCCACCGCAGACAAGCGCACTTGCACATTTCCCCCCGAAGGCGTAAACTTCACAGCGTTAGTCAGCAAATTCCACACTACCTGCTGCAACCTCTGGGCGTCGCCCCACATCAAGCCGACTGCAGGGTCAAGTTCTAACGAAACGGTGACAGACTTGGCCTCGGCTGCCGAACGAACTGAATTATGAGCTGCCTCGATCGTCCTTACCATGTAGAACCAGCCTGGTTTCAGGGCCAGCTTGCCTTGAATAATCCTGGAAACGTCGAGCAAATCTTCCACTAGCTGCATCTGCACCTTCGACTGACGCTCAATGGCTTCCAAACCCGAAGCTAATTTATCTTCGTTGTAGGGGTGGGCGCGCAGAATCTGTGCCCACCCATGAATCACATTTAAAGGCGTTCGCAATTCGTGGGAAAGAGAGTCTAGAAACTCGTCTTTCCGGCGGCTGATAGCTTCTGCTTCCGCCCGCGCGGCTTGTTCGCGCTCGAGCAACTGAGCGCGCCCGGCCTCGACTTGCTTGCGATCGCTGATGTCGGCGACGATCGACATACAGTTGATATTGCCGTTGCTGTCGCGGACTGGAGTTGCCCACAAACTGATGTCGATTGAGCTGCCGTCCTTCCTTTGGCGGTAGGTTTCCATGCCGGCGATCGCGTTTCCTGCGCGAATTTTTTTCAAATTAGCCGTGAATTCCTCCCGCTTGTCTGCGGGAACGCAGGGTACAAATTGACCTACCGTTTCTGATTCATGCCAGCCAAAAATCCTCTCGGCGGCTGGGTTCCACATTTTCACAGTCCCGTCGTCGCAGTCCAAAACGGTAATTGCTAGGGGACAAGCCTGAATCAAGGCTTCTAAAGTTTGATGGATGTGCGATCGCGCTGCTTCTGCTTGTTTGCGATCGGTGATATCGACGTTCACCCCGATCATCCGCAAAGGCAAACCGATCTCGTCCTGAAATACCTTAGCCCTGCAAGCAATCCAGCCCACGCTTTTGTCCGGGCGGCAGATGCGGAACTCTATGTTTAATTCCTCCCCGGACGCCACCGCAGCTTGCACATGCTGTTCGGTAACAGTGCGATCGTCTGGATGCACCATTTGGGCCCAACTTTGATAGCTGTCTAAACCGCCGACCGGCAGACCGTACAAAGCCTCTAACTCCGGCGTACAGGCGACCTCGTTGGTTTGGATGTTCAATTCAAAAGTTCCGATTTTGCCTGCTTGCTGAGCGATTTGCAGCCGTTCTTGATTGTGTTTGAGTTCTGCTTCCACGCGGGATATCTCGGTCAAGTCGATGTAGAATGCGACGATCGTCTCTGGTTCGCGATCGTCCGGGCACAGGGTCGTCCCGCCCATCAGAATTGGCACGCGGCTGCCATCTTTGCGGATATACTCTTTCTTGAAAGGAGTTGCGACTCCCTGAGCCCGCAGTTCCCCGGCCGCTAAGGCGTCGAGGTGCAGGTATTCGGGGGGGGTCATCTTGTCCCACCGCATTTGACCGGAGAGCAACTCTGAGCGGGTGTAGCCGACCATGTTGAGCAGGGATTGGTTGGCGTAGGCGATGCGGCCGCTAAAATCGCCGATCGCAACTCCGAAAATATTTGACTCGAACAGCCGCCGGAATATGGCTTCGCTTTGCTGCATTACCCGTTTTGCTTGTTTGCGATCGGTAATTTCGGCAATCACGGTGCTGACTCCCAGCAGTGTTCCTGATTCATCACTCACTGGGTAAAAGCTGATTTGCCAATCCCGCAAAACTCCCGGCTGTTGCTTGGTTTCGGCCTTAATTTCCAAGTCGAGCACGGGGGTTTGCGTCGCCAGCACTTGGCGGTAAATCCGCTCTACCATATCGGCCATTTCGGGAATTACTTCTCTAACGGTGCGCCCGATGTGCTCTGCGATCGATCGGCCGTTGATCGCAGCGAGGCATTCGTTCAGGCGGATGTAGCGCAAATTGGTATCGACAAAGCACAGCCCGACTGGTGTGGTTTTGTAAACTAAGTCGAGTTCTGCTAGTTGGCGGCGAATGCGTATTTCGTTTTCTCGAAGTTGATTTTGGGCTTGTTTGCGATCGGTGATATCGAGTACGAAGAATGCTCCTTTGTCTTGGCATCCTTGGAAGTTTCCGCCCCCCACTAAAACTGGGAAGCGCGTGCCGTCTTTGCGGAGATATTCTTTTTCAAAAGGCGCGCAACTTCCTTGGGCTTCGACTTGCGCGAGGGCGATGCGATCGAGTTCTAGATATTCCGGCGCCGTGAGTTCTAACCAGCGGATCTGTCCCGAAACTAAGTCTTCCCTCGTATATCCTATCATTTCCAGCAAGGCGTCGTTAGCGTCAGTAACTTCGCCGTTGCCATCCCAGAAACCGATGCCGATCATGTTAGATTCTACCACACTGCGGAAGCGCATTTCGCTTTCCCGCAAAGCTAATTCTGTTTGTTTGGCTGCGGTAATATCTGTGATAATTAAGCCGACTCCGATTATTTCTTCCCTTTCATTTTTCACTGGGTAGTAGTTGGCGAGCCAGTAACCGAAATATCCCGGTTTCCCATCAGGTTCGCCGCTCATTTCTAAGTTTAAAACAGGCTGACCGGTTTCTAAAACTTGCTGAATTATTGGCGCAAATTTGGCTGCATGGTCGGGCAACAATTGCCGGAAGTCTTGGCCGAGATGCTGTTCTATCGGCAAACCGTTGAGTTCTGCTAATACTTGATTGATACGGATGAAGCGCATTTCGCGATCCATAAAGCAAATCGCTAGGGGAGAGGCTTCTAAAAGCGCGTCAATTAAGGCAAAGGATTGCGATGTTTGAGATAGTGCTTGTTGCGCTTCTGCGTAAAGTCTGGCGTTGTCGAGGGCGATCGCCACGCGGTATGCTAAATCTTCTAGCATTGCCATGTCTTCTGCACTGTAGCGGCGGCCAAACTTTGAGGTAAAGCAAGTGATGGAACCCATTACACGCCCGCGAGCCCTCAGTGGTACGCAAGCGTGAGATCCGATATTGAGCGATCGAAGTATTTCCATTTCTGCTGCATTTTCGGCTCCTGCTGCTAAAATCTCCTCATCGACTTCGGCAATTAGTTCGGATTTCCCGCAGCGGATTACCAGCGGATAGCCGTTAACAGCATTGTCGGCGCTCAAACTTCGGATGCTGAAGTTATTAATAGTCTCAACCATAGAGGGTTCTGCGTGAGCCACAGCCACTAGACGCACTTTTGACCCCGTTTCGGTCAAATGAATGCAGCACCCGTCGGCGATCGAATTTATTGCTAATTCTGCTACCTTTTGCAGCACCGTTTCCCCGTCAAACGCAGCAGCCAGCATTTTGCTGACTTCTGCTAAAAATGCCGAGCGCTGCTGTTCTATTTCCGCTTTTTCCCTCGCTGTTTGCTCGATTGTTAACTGCAATCTTTGAGTTTCCGCAAGTTTTATTTCTGTGATATCGCGGGCGACAATTAAGGCTGATTCTGGTACGCCGTTTTTGTCAAATTCGGGAACTACGCGGGATTGATAACTTCGGATGCCGTTGATTGAAAAAGCCTGAAATTCGACAATTTCTTCTTGACCTGTTTCTAACACTTTGTGCAGGGCTTCATCCCACATCTGGCACACTTCCGGCGGCATTCCTATTTCTTGACTGGTTTTACCTAGGAAGAATGAAACTGGTTTTCCTTGGCTTCTTTCAACGGCTTGATTGACATAAATAAAACGCAGTTCTTTGTCCGTGCGGATAATTATATCTGGCGTATTTTCTAGCAGCGTTCTCAGTTGCTGTTCGCTGTTGGCCAAAGCTGCTTGGGCTTGTTGTCTTTCCGTGACATCTCTCACCGTACCCACGTATCCGATGAGTTCGCCGGAGTCGGAGAACATCGGCGAGGAACAAACGTTAATCCAGCGCACAATCCCCTCTGGTGTTTGCAGGCGATACTCGATCGCATATTCCCCACCTTGCCGAGTATAATCCAGCCATCGGGCCAATACGCGATCGCTGTCTTCCGGGTGAATGCAATTCTCCCAACCGTCTCCTAAAAGTTCTGTCAAACTTAAGCCGCAAATAGCCTGACAGCGTGGGTTTGCATAGGTGTAGCACCCCTCACAATCTGCGATAAAAATGCCCACAGGCGAACAGGAACTTAAACAGCGAAATCGTTCTTCTTGAGCTTGCAGCGCTTCTTTAGCTACTGTCAGTTCTGCTGTGCGTTCTTTGACGCGGCTTTCTAGCTTTGTGTAGGATAAACCCAGGGCTATTTCTGCTTCCTGGCGGTCAGTAATATCAATGCCAGTTCCTATCACATATTCTACCGAACCCTCGTTGTCGGTCGTCACAGTATTCGACCAAGAAATTAAGCGTTTCGATCCGTTTTTACTGCGCCAATAGTTTTGATATTCGCTGTTAAAATGTTCGACTTTTAGCTGGGTAAAAACTGTTTTAACCGGTTCTATTTCTTCGGGGATTAAGAACAAATCCCAAACATATTTATGGATAACTTCTGCTGTCGAGTAGCCGGTAGTTTTTTCGCAAGCTTGGTTAAAGCGGACAATCCGTCCTTGGCTGTCGAGAACTACTATCAAGCAAGCTGTCGTGTCAATTACTTTTGAAATAATATTACGTTCTATTTCTAGTTCTTGTTCTGCGGACTTTAAGCCAGCATACCAAGCGATAACGGCAGCGACCAAAAGTAAGATTGCAGGAGCTGCCTGGAAGGAAAACAGTAACAGAGTTGTCAGCAGTAAAGCCGTGCCGGCGCTAAATGTAGCAATGCTGTAAGATTTAAGGGGTAAGGGCAAGACCTGAAACCGAGTCATTTTTGTTGACCTGTAGCGATGGCGCGATCGCACTATTGCTTATGTCGATGAAACAACCTTGTTAAAACTTAGTTAAAACTAAGTATTTATTTTTTCTATACAAAACCACATTTGTCTGCCCTGTGCCATCTTCCCAGAGACAGATTGGCAGGGGGATTCGTGCTGAATCAACTGCTATCATAGATCGAGGGACAAATGAGATTATCTAATTTCTGGGAGCAATAAGCGAGTGAATCACAAGCTGGCCAAAATTATCGGATTATTTTTCGCAGCCGCCACCCTCTTTGGATTCGTCGGTTACGCGCTGCAAAATCCCAACTTCGCCAGCAGCTCAGCGATATCGATCGGCTTCCCCAATCTTACCATCGCGGCCGCCGGGGCGATCGACAACAAACGATCCCAAATCTATCTTAACGGAACTTGGCAATTTGTCCCCGCAGTTGGCAACCCCCAAAACCCCCCCGTCTCTCCCAATTGGGGTTCCATCTGGGTGCCGGGAGACTGGCAAAAAGAAAACAACCAATCCGTACCCGGAATCATCACTCGCGGCAGCGGCAAAGATTGGGAAAACTTCAACAGTAAACAACTATCAAAAGCTTGGTATCAGAGAAATATAGACATTCCCGGCGACTGGACAAACCGCCGAATTTTTCTCGACTTAGCCAGAGTCAGCACCGATGCAGTCATCTTTGTCAACGGCATTAACTGCGGTCAAATCCCCTGGCCCTACAGCACTATTGAAATTACCAAAGCAGCCAAACCAGGTCAAAACACCCTATCTATTTTAGTGGTGGCAGTATCCGATGAAAAGGAAAAAGCCGTCATCATGGGCCCCACAGAAATCTACACAGAAAAATCCAACTTGCAATCGCGGGGAATCATCGGCGAGGTAAGGCTTCTGAGCCTTCCCCCAGGCCCGCTAATTAGGGACGTATTCGTCCAAACTTCCACCCGAAAAAAGCAAGTTAAATTAGATGTAGAACTCAAAGAAGTTGCCCAAAGCGGTCAAGTAGAAATAATCGCGCAAATGCTCGACGAAAAAGGCAAAGTAGAACAAAAATTTACAGGCACTGCCAAGGTTCAAGCTAAACCTATTCAAACCGTACAATTCCAGTGGAATTGGCCAAATCCCCGTCTTTGGGATGTCGGGAAACCAAACCTTTACACCCTGCACTTAGAAGTAAAAGGCAGTGGCATTGACACGCAATACTACCAACCTTTTGGCTTCCGCGAATTTTGGATAGAAGGGCGCAAATTTTTCTTAAACGGAACTGAATTTCGGCTGCGACCAAACTTGCACTCCGAGTCTTGGCAAAGCGGGACAGTAGAAGTTTCTGACAGGCTAATTGACAGCTACGTAAAAGCGGGTTTTAACATAACAGAAATGTGGCCTTGGAATCACGACGAACGGGGTAAATGGCACTTCCGAGAGTTATTTTCCGAAAGAGCAGACCTCAAAGGTTTTCCCATTATGGCTCCCGCTTTAGACATTAGTCCTATCGCTTGGAACGGCAAGTGGAGAAACCCCCTGTGGAAAAACCGCTGGAAAGACCGAATGGTGACTGAAATGCGCCGCTACCGCAATCATCCATCAGTATTAATGTGGGCGACAAGTCCTAATTTTTTCGGCAACGGTGACGACTTAAATCCCCGTCGCATCGGCAAAAGCAAAGTAGAAGGAACTCTCGGTTCCTCGGAAAACCAGCGTTTGCGGGTCAACACTCCCCTAGGAAATGACGCTTTAGCTGCGATAAAATCGGCCGACCCAACCAGACCTGTAATGGTACACCAAGGCGCACACTTCGGCGATGTTTATGCGCTGAATTCTTATTTAAATATGATTCCCTTGCAAGAACGGGAAGAGTGGATTTCTGAGTGGAGCAAAACCGGGGAAAAGCCCTACATGGCAGTCGAGTTTGGGACTCCTCTGCACGCAACAATGATGCGGGCCCGCAAAGGTTTTGGTCAGGCAATTCTCAGCGAACCTTGGATGACTGAGTTTGCGGCTATTTATTTTGGCAAGCAGGCTTACGATTTGGAAACTGCCGCTTATAAAGCTAAAATTCGCGAGCAGTTTGTCAAGGGTCAGGAGTATCTAAACTGGCATTTTAAAAATGAGTTGGATTTTGCACCCGCTTTTCAAAAGTTGCAGCAGTTATTCAGTACAAATACTTGGCGGAGTTGGCGGACTTTGGGAATGTCTGGGGGGATGATTCCTTGGAATGACGGACATGGTTGGGAAGTTTCCGAAGCTGGCAGAAAAAAGGTGGATATTGGGGCATTTCAACCGGGTCGCCGGGGAGTTTATTTGAAGCAAGTATCGAATAATCTTTTGAATTATTTCCAGCCCGAAGCTTACACTGTTCATCCTGGGGGTGAGGCAATTATGAATAATAATAGCTCGACTTTGGCTTGGATTGCTGGTGCTAGCCCGGTTTTTACTGCGAAAGATCACAATTTGTTTGTGGGCGGAAAACTGGCCAAGCAAGTAGTGTTAATTAACGATACGCGGGCGGCGCAAGAATTTTCCTTTAATTGGCGAGTTTTGGTGGGGGGGAAAGAAGTAAAAAAAGGCGAGAAGAAAGGCCTGATTGAGGCGGCAGAAACGCTGTTTTTCCCAATTGACGTAAAATTGCCAAATACCATTTCTAGCAAGGCTGACGGCGAAATTCGCTTAACTGCACGGGTCGGCGATAGTCCGCATTCTGATACATTTGCTTTCCGCGTTTTTCCCAAACAATCCAACATCAAAGATTTGGTGACAATTTTCGATCCAGCGGGCAAAACATCGGCCATGTTAAAACAATTAGGTTATCAGCTTGTACCGTGGAATGGTTCGCAAGTTTCATCGCTATTAATTATCGGTAGGGAAGCATTTTCTAGCGGGCAAAATTTGCCGGGAAGTTTAGAAAATTTTGTGCAAAACGGGGGCAAAGCAATTGTGTTTCCTCAGCGCCGGGAATGGCTGGAGAATACGGGTTTCCGAGTTGCTGCCCACGTCAGCCGCCGCGCTTATCCAGTTGACAGCAACCATCCGGCAATTAGCGGTTTAGACAGTGAAGATTTGCGGGATTGGGTGGGGGAAAGCACGCTGGTTGAAGCTTATCCAGATACAATTAAAACTGCGCCGAGATTGAGCCCGGCAAATACGCCTTGGTACGGCTGGCATTGGGGAAATCGCGGCGGTGTCAGTAGCGCTTCAATTGAGAAGCCGCACCGCAGCGGTTGGCGCCCAATTTTGGAATCTGAGTTTGACTTAGCTTATTCGCCGCTGATGGAATTGGATTACGGAAAAGGGCGGCTGATTTTAAACGAGTTAGATTTGGAAGACCATTATTCTGTAGATGCTGGGGCGGCGCAGTTAGTGCAACAAATTGTGAGTTACGGGATGAATTCTCCGGTACTTGGAAAGCCGGATAAAGTGGTTTTAATAGGGGGAGATGAAGATGCCCAAAAGTTGGACAGTTTGGGGGTAATTTATCAGCGCGCTAGTTCGCTTTCTAATGATGTGGGTTTGGTGATTGTGGGGAGAGAAGCGAATCTGAAAGATGCAGATTTGCGCGGTTATTTGAATGCTGGCGGGAAGGCGTTTTTCTTGCCGCGTCAAGTGCCTGCTGCGGGTTTGGACGTGGGTTTGCAGCAAGCGCAGGATTTCGGGGGTTCGCTGGCGGTTCCGAGTTGGGATGAGGTGAAGGGGGTTAGCGCCTCAGATTTGCGATCGCGCTCTTTTTATGATACTTGGTTGATTAAGTCTGGGGGAGAAATCGGTGCAGACGGTTTGTTAAGTCGGGTACAAGTTGGCAAAGGCGTGGCGATTTTTTCTCAGATTGAACCGGACAGTTTGAATGCGGATACTAAGACTTATTTGCGTTTTACTCGCTGGCGGCAAACCCGGGCAAATGCTCAAATTTTGGCTAATTTAGGGGCGAGTTTTAAGGCGGATGCATCTGTGTTTAACGGTTCGAGTCAGGAGTTTTATCACTGGGATTACAGAACGGATTTTGAGAATGGGGACGATCCTTATCGGTATTATCGATGGTAGGATTTTTTAACCGCAGAGGGCACAGAGGACGCAGAGGAAGAGAAGAGAGAGATGAATAATGCTGATTTTATTATACTGTTAAATATCAAAATCAAAGGTCAAAGTGACGGCGGAAGCGGGGGTCGAGTTTGTCGGTTTTCTTTTGGTTGCAAGTGGCGCAGAGGGTTTGCAAGTTGCTGATGTCGTTGCTGCCGCCGCGCGCTAGGGGGATGATATGATCGATCGTCAGTTGGGTTTCTAGCTTGGTTTGGCCGCAGCTTTGGCACTGGTATTTATTGCGAGTAAATACATATTTTCTGACTTCTGGGGGAATGGGGATTCTAGGGGTTTTAGACATAATGATTTTTAACCGCAGATGAACGCGAATGAACGCGGATGTTTGATGGATTAGCTGGGTGAGTTTTCTTGATTGAGAAGTTGGCGGCGCAAATCATCGAGGGGGGATTCTGGTTGGCTAGCTTCTGACTCGTTGTTTTCTGGTGTTTCTTCAACTTCTGGTTCATCTGGGCAAAATTCTATAGTGACATTGAGTTTGAGCTTCATCTTTCCTTTCTTCCAGCCCTGAGCACCCACTCTGAGAATTTCACAATCTATACCTTCACCAAACCATTTCTCATAAGCAGTACGTAGTTGGTTAGTAGTTAAACCTATATCAATATTTAGATTCTGTTGCCTTAACGTCTCACTAAGTCTCTCTCCTAACACATATTCAGGCAAAGCTCGATTTACTGTTTCCTTGAGTTGTTCTACTTTAAGCATTGCCTTACCGAAAGATAAAGCATCCTCATTACCGCAGTTGTGAAAATCAAATTTATCTTCCATATTGATATCTAACCTAATAGGTTTTTTAGCCATGAATTTTAACCGCAGATGAACGCGAATGAACGCGGATGTTTGATGGCTCAGTCTGCAAATATTTCGTCATAAATGTCATTTTCCGCACTCAGCCAATCCTGATAAGCTTGGGATGCAAGCAGCGGTGGAACAGATTCTTTCCCTTTTGTCAAGAACACGGCTAGGTTGAGAAGTGTTGCTAACTTATCCTCGGAAAGTTGCTCGATTATTGTTAGAAGTTTTTGGCGAATGTTCATAGAATTAAACTCGCTCTTTGTTGGCTATTATATCACAATAAACACAGTAAAGAAACCAGGTGAATATAATTCACCCGGATTTCAATTATTCACCCTCCACCGAAACACTATCATTTTGTCCAATTACAGGCAACAAATGCTCGTGCAACTTCATCGCCTGCAAACAACTATTAATCCCAGAAACCGCCCGATCGTACTCTTTGATCTTTTCTTCATTCTCAGCTTGCCGCCGCAGATTCCCAGCAATCTTTTCCTCCGCCTCCTGTGCCAAAGTTTGCTCCAAATAATCGCGAGCTTGACTGTATTTCTGCAAAATATCATCAGCTTGCTTTTGGGCCAGCGGCAACAAATGCTCTTTCAGGGTTTGGTTGACAGTTTGGCGGAAAGTTTGCCGAATAGTTCTAGAGACTTTTGGCTCGAAATCTAGCCGCAATAATTGCCGAATTGCAGGTTGGGCGTCCACCATGTTTTCGCAGTCGAAACCTTGAGAAGTTTGCTGCAATGTTTCCCGGAATTGATAAATCGAAAATGTGCCTTCGTCGTAAAAACGGGGACTTTCTCGCACGTAGCGATCGCACTCAACGCCCGCCGCATTTACCAAAGCATCAGAAACCCGCTTTGATAACTCCTCTAACTGCTGTTCAATTCCCCCATCATTCCCCAACAATCGATAGAGTAATCGATAGTATTCCGACTTGCGAACGCTATCTTTCAAATACTGGAAATAATTATCAACCAGTGACTTAGTAGCCTCTACTAAAATATCTTCCAACTGATTCGCTAAATAATAAAGTGCTTCAACTAAAACAGCAATTAAAGGTGCTGTGGCATTGCGGGGATGATTCCGCAAAGTGCGTCCGTAAGCCGCCTCAACAGAAAATCCATCTAACAATTCATCCAAGCGGCGGATCATCCGAGATTGCAGTTGCCGAAAGTCTATATCGAAAATATCGCATCTGTTCATAATCATTTCATTGACTTCTTCGGCGATATGTTCCCGAAAATCCTGTCCGACTTGCTGCAACTCTTGATTTAGTCGCAAAAGTTCTTGTGCTTTCATTGCTTCAATTTCGCGGGGCTGGCTGTCCAAATTCCGCTGAATTGTTTGGTAATGTTTCCGCAGTTGAATGCACAAATCTTCTAAATCGTCAGCGAGATTTTTGAACAGTTGCGGGCGTTTTTCTTCTGTGAGGTAGCGGGTGATGGCTGTGCGAAAATCTTCGATCCCGCTATCTTGAATTAATTGAGCAATTAATGGTTGTCCTTGTTCTGCAAGAATCCGCACGTAGTTTTCATTAGGTGTTTCGTAGCTGTTAACGGAAATGCGAAATTTGCTCGGAGATAACTTGCCGGAATTCGCACAGTAGCGATTAAATTCACTAACAAATTGCGGAGTTTCTTCACTATTACTGAGGAATTCTGAATCTAATTTATCGTCTCCAAAAACTCGCCCTTTACTGGTGGCAAATATTGTATTTAAACCAAAGCGATCGCGCCCGGTTGTCCCTCGAATCAAACTCCCGTAAAATCCCAACAATCCGCTAGTTTTGTAAACTCTCGCAGTATCGCGAAAGTCGGAATTAATCAGATTTTCTAAGCGCTGTCGCAGTTGCGTGTTGTACCAAGTTTCGTCAATGCGGTTGAAAATGTAAAACAGTCGATCGCGAATTCCCGGATTTCCCCGTGTTTTTTCCATCAACTCGGTTTCTTCCGTCGTCATTTCCCCAGACGAAGCCGCTTTCAAAACACAGACAACCGCCGAAGTATCAGGGCTTTCAATCTTATCATAAGTCAATTCTGCATCCCGCTGCACCGGCGCATCAATTCCCGGCGTATCGATAATAATATTGCCATCTTGCAGCAGCGGATGATAACAGTAATATTCAACTCGCTTGAGTACAGCACTGTTACTACCGCGACGGGCATAACTAGCAGCTTCCTTAAGATTGGAAAAGTTAAACTGTTCCATCGAGTAGGTAGCGTTTTCGAGAGTTTGGATGCGATCGCGATTTCCCTCAAAACCTTCTAACAGCAGCATCAAAGCCTTAGCTTTTTTAGCTACCTCGGATTTATTTTCGCCGCCTTCCGTTTCAATAATTATGTTACATCCCTGAGACAACAGCGACACTACATCTGTTTGATTAATATTAAGTTCCGTAGCTAAACCTAACTGATGGCAAAGCACAGAAGCTTGCTGGCTAATCTCAAACTCGCTCAAAAAAGTGAGAACAACGCGCTCTTTTTCCGGCTCAGCAAAGGCGATATAACATTCCGTACCTGTCGCGTGTCCTTCAGCACTGTAGAGCAATTCTCGCTCCAGCAAAGCATTAATTAACATAGATTTTCCCGCACTGAAAGCGCCAGCAAACACAATCTCAAACTCAGGAGAAATTGCCTTTTTCAGAGAAGCTTGTACCGCCGTGATATCTTGTTGTCGCAAAGAGGATTCCTGACGCAGCAGTTGCACTAAAGAATCAACTTGCTCTTGCAGACTGGTGCATTGAGGGGGCATTTGAGTCATGGCGGCAGACTGCTCCTGATTGTGGGAAAATTACCTTATTGTTAATTCTCTGCTAGTTCAGGAATAATCACAACAGTAATTTTACTTATGCGACGATCCAGGATTGCGGAAAGTGCGATCCTCTTCGAGGGCTCCGCTAACGGCTATTCTGAGGGTAAATCTTGTGTTTGCAGCCAAGCTGTTAAGTCCGAGATTTCGTTAAAATTTAACAAGGCTTCTCCTAAGTTTTCCAATTGGTCGATCGACAATTCCCCGATTTGAGTTTGAACTTCGGAAGTAACAGCACCTACACGACGTTCCAATAGACGAATAATCAGTGCTATTTGTCCTTCCTTAATTCCTTCTTGTCTGCCTTTTTCTGTTGCTATGCTGACGGCTTTAGTGATTGCTCCCCGACGGTCTTGGATGTAAATTTCCTGTTTTTGCAACTCGCTTAATTCGTCATAGCTCAAATTAGCTTTAGTCGCTATTGCAAATGCTTGACTAATCTCTGGCACCTCTTCCATTGTTGCAGGTACTGCGTTTAATTCCCTAGCAGTTTTGAGAAAATAAATCCACTTATCGGTTAATGTTTCTAACTCGTTCAAACTTTTTTGGAACTTGGGTAACTCAACAAAAACCAATTCAAAATCGAAAATAGGATAATCGCTCAAGAACTCTCTTTCTTTCAGGACAAACCGCGAAATTACTTTCCTAAAATCCTCAAACATCTCAAAATCAGTGATGGTCAAGGCAATCACTGGATTCAACATTACATATTGTTCTGCTGTTTCTAATTGCGTTGAATAAGCTTTGGCTGCATTGTACAAAATCCGCTTTTCAAAAGCCTCTACGTTCAAAACCTGCATCTCGATAATTACATTTGTGCCGTCATTTAACTGAGCTCTAATATCGACGTAAGTATCCTTAAGACCTCGAATTAGCGGTAGTGAATGAGGATCGAGGATTTGCAAACTTTCGATGGTGGGCTGACTGTCATACAGCAAGGCATTCAAAAAACTCTTGAGAATGTCTTTGCTATTTTCAGAACCGAAGATTTTTTTGAAAGCAAAATCAGTTTTAGGATTGATGAATGTGAACATATTGGTAATGGTAAATTTGTAATAGTTAAGTCTTCAGGTGCGGGAGGCGCACCCTACTAGATTATAGCAACCAAACTTCTGGTGTGCATTGCGCGCTACAGAATTAAACCGACAAATTTTGACGCGGTTTAAAAGTTTCTATCTGCCGCAATTTTTCGTACAATTCCCGTTCCTCCTCGCTAATTTCTTTGGGAATTAACACCTGAATTTCTACCAATTGATCGCCCCGATCGCCATTTCCTGTCGGATAGCCTTTGTTAGCCAGCCGCAACCGCTTTCCAGAGGTTACTCCCGGCGGCAATTTCATCTTTACCAAGCCGTCTAGCGTCGGTACTTCAATATCTCCCCCCAACACCGCTTCGCTGGGAGTCAGTGGCAATTCGCAGCAAATATCCGACATTTCCAAGCGAAAAAATGGATGGGGAGAAACTGTGATTTTCAAATATAAATCTCCGCCGCCCATACCTTGATTTCGCAAGCGAATCCGCTGACCTGATACCATAGCAGGAGGCAGATTTACCTCGATCGCTCGCCCGTCTTCCAAACGAATTCGCTCGGTACCGCCCGAATAAGCCCTTTCCAAAGGCAGAGTCAGCCTGGCCTCAATGTCTCTTCTGGGTTCCCGATCGACTGTTTCTCGTCGCATTTCGCGATCGACTGTTTCTCGTCGCATTTCGCGATCGTCAAAATCCCTTCTAGGTGGGCGAGAATTAGCAACATAACTCGTTTTCTTAGAAGCCGTACTCCACGGTTCAGAGGAGGCTACTCCCGGTGCATCATTCGCTGTCGCCATCCTCACTTCCCGGCGCCTTCCGAGCACTTGGTCGAGAAATTTATTAAAATCCGAGTAATCACTAAAATCGACATCTTCGGCCGGTTTTTTGCGAGTATTTTTAGTGTTTCCCCAAGTTTTGAAATTGGGAAGTCGCACCCCTTGCTTTCCTTGAAATCCCTTTTGTTTCCAGAATTTACTAAACTGATCGTATTGAGCGCGCTTCTCGATATCGGAAAGAATATCATAAGCTTCATTAATATCCTTAAACTTATCTTCAGCAGATTGATCCCCTGGATTTACGTCAGGGTGCAACTGTCTGGCTAGCCGTCGATAGGCTTTTTTTATCTCATCAGCCGTGGCATCTTTGGGCACTCCCAAAATTAGATAGTAATTGCGAAAATTCTGCATATTTAGTCATTAGTCATTAGTTATTAGTCATTAGTCATTAGTCATTAATTATTAGTCATTAGTCATTAGTCATGCTGCTTCCCTGCTTCAAACTAGGGACTAATGACTAGGGACTAATGACTAACCACTAATTAGAGCCAATCGTCGTCATCATCCCAATCGTCGCTTTGATTTTGATAAGGGCGAGTGGGGCGATTAGCACTGCTTCTACGATCGCCCATACGATCGCCCATTCGATCGCCCATGCGATCATTCATACGATCGCCCATTCGATCGCCGGCGCGATCGTATGGGCGATCGGGAATTGGATCGACAGTCGATCGCCTGTACGGTTTAGCATTGGTATAATAGCTGCTGTCATCGCTGCGCCGCTTAGTACCGTCGCCCGTAAAAGTCCGCTTCACAGACTCAAAGAAATCATCATCATCGTCATCATCAGCAAAAGCTGAAACTTCCCGGCTCAAATCGTAAAGAGCATCTTGCAAATCCGAACCAACTTGGTCAACTCCCCGCTCATCATTGCGTTCCAAACTGTCTCGCAATTCCCGAATTAAAGTTTCAATTCGCTGGCGGCTTCTTTGAGCAAACTGCATTCCGCGATCGAGCGCAACTTCTCGCAACTGCCGCTCGGCTTGATAAGCTAAAGCTTCAGCGCGATTGCGTTTTTCTACCTTTTCCCGCTGCAACTTATCAGCTTGAGCAAACTGTTCCGCATCGCGAATCATTTGATTCACTTCCTGCTGAGTCAGCGTCGAAGCACCTTGCACAGTAATACTTTGTTCCCTACCAGTAGTTTTGTCCAAAGCAGTTACCAACAGCATCCCGTTAGCATCAATATCAAAAGCTACTTGTACCTGCGGAATCCCTCGCGGCGCCGGCGGAATTCCAGTTAGTTTAAACCGTCCCAAAGACTTATTATCCCGCCCTAATTCCCGTTCCCCTTGGATTACGTGAATTTCTACCACAGTTTGGTTGTTTTCAGCAGTCGAAAAAATGTCCGATCGCCTGACTGGAATAGTAGTATTCCGAGGAATCAGTTTTTTCATCACCCCGCCGATAGTTTCCAAACCCAGCGACAGCGGCGTCACATCCAACAGCAGCACATCGCGGACATCGCCACCCAAAATCCCCGCTTGAATTGCCGCACCCACCGCCACAACTTCATCGGGATTCACATTTTGATTCGGTTCTCGATCGATCAAGTTGCGAACAACTTCCTGCACCAAAGGAATGCGAGTCGAACCGCCGACCAACACAACTTCATCAATGCGAGAAGGACTCAAACTTGCATCAGCCAAAGCTTGTTTGACTGGCCGCCGTAGCCGCTGCACCAAATCTGTGCACAGCCCCTCAAATTGACCGCGAGTTAGTCGCGTTTCCAGATGCAAAGGCCCGTCTTCGTTCGCATCAATAAACGGCAAATTAATCTCGGTGACACCGACTCCCGACAGTTCAATCTTGGCTTTTTCGGCCGCTTCGATCAAGCGCTGCAAAGCTTGCCGGTTGCGTCGCAAATCAATTCCTTCTTTTTCTAAGAATTGTTCTGCCAACCAGTCCACAATTTTGGAGTCAAAATCATTGCCGCCCAATTGAGTATCGCCGCTAGTTGCTTTGACTTCAAATACTCCATCTCCCACGTCTAAAATCGACACATCAAAAGTACCGCCGCCCAAATCAAACACTAAAATAGTTTGACTTTCTCGCCTCTCCAAACCGTAAGCCAAAGAAGCCGCTGTCGGCTCATTTAAAATCCGCTTAACATCAAGTCCGGCAATTCGTCCCGCATCGCGCGTCGCCTGTCGCTGCGAGTCGTTGAAATAAGCGGGAACAGTAATTACAGCCCCCGTTACCTCTTGTCCCAGATAGCGGCTGGCTTCATCGGCCAGTTTCCGCAAAACCATCGCCGAAATTTCCTCTGGGGCAAAATCTTTTTTCAGGCGCGGACACTTGATTTTGATGTTCCCGTTTTCGTCGCGGCGAGTTGTGTAAGGGACGCGCTTTGATTCTGGAGTCAGTTCAGTATATTTGCGTCCGATGTACCGCTTGACGGCGTAAAAGGTGTTTTGCGGATTGAGAACAGTCTGCCGTCTGGCCATCTGTCCCACAAGGCGTTCTCCTTCCTTTGTGAAAGCGACTACCGAGGGAGTTGTCCGCATCCCTTCTGCATTGGCAATCACAACCGGTTTGCCGCCTTCCATGACGGCTACTACTGAGTTTGTTGTTCCGAGGTCAATGCCAACTACTTTACCCATGCGTCTGTTGTCTCCTGTGGCGTTGTGTGTAACTTTTTCAATATAAGCGTTAAGTATGATTGCACTTATTGTACCGCGTCGAGAAGCGGGGGCTGCAGGGGGATTGCCTCACCTGCGGTTCAGGTTGCTGGGGTTGGCTGGGTACGATCGACCTTTTTTCCATACGGTTTGGCGCAGCAAGCGAGAAGCACATTGATTAGAACTCATATCTTGCACCATTCTCAAGAACAGGCTTTCCGGCCTGTTCCACAAAAATTCAATGTTCTTGTGGAACAGGCCGGAAAGCCTGTTCATAAAGGGCTACTTGAGAATGGTGCAAGATATCAGTTAGAATGGAGATCAAAAGTTATCCTATCATTAACATAGAGGTAGCCTGAATGCCCGGATTAGAACTATTGTAGTCAGTTGAGTTTCTCAATCTAAAAGGCAAAGCAGTTAAAGATAAGTGGGATGAAGATTGAGGTTATTACAAGTAGGAATTACGCACGGGTGGTCAGAAACCGGGTTTTTTTAAGAAAATCTTTCGCACTCACCCACAGATTCGGTAAAAAACCCGGTTTCTTGGGCATAGATGAGTAATTCCTGACAAGATTGAATTTCACTACAAACTTAAGGAGGTAAGAGTTATGCAAAGCATTAAAGTACGATCGCACGTCGGATCAGACGGGATGTTGCATTTGCAAATCCCCGGTGGTATCAAAGATACAGATTTGGAAGTTATTGTAGTTTTCCAGCGCATAACACCAGCAACTGAGGGTAAAACACCGGAAGATTTAGGCTGGTCGCCCGGTTTTTTTGAGACAGTAATAGGAAGTTGGGAGGGAGAACCGCTTGTTCGTCCCGATCAGTTGGAATATGAAATCCGGGAAGAATTGCTGTGATTTATCTTTTAGACACCAATACTTGCATCCGTTTGTTAAATCCAGACCGCAACTCATCGGTATCTCGCCGACTAGCAATGATGCGATCGGGTGATGTAGCAATATGCTCTGTAGTTAAAGCAGAACTTTACTGGGGTGCTTTTAAAAGTTCTCGTCAAGATAGCAATCTAGCTCGACTAGAACGTTTTTTCAATGAGTTTGTAAGTTTGCCTTTTGATGACCAGTCTGCCCTAATTTACGGTCAAATTCGCACTCAATTAGCTGCATCTGGAACACCAATTGGCCCTAATGACCTTTTGATTGCCTCTATTGCTATTGCCAACAACCTCATTCTTGTAACTCACAATACCCGCGAGTTCAGTCGCGTTGAGGGTTTGCGTCTGGAAGATTGGGAGATAGAGGCATGAGTTATACCAATTTCATAAAGTTATGCTACATAGAAAGTTTTACTCCCCCCCTTAATAAGGGGGGGTTGGGGGGGGGGTAGATATGTAGCGCTATTTTATGAATTTGGTATTAGATGTATCGAGTTCGCCTACAATCACCATCTCGCTCCAACAATGCCTGCAATCAAAATAAAATTATGAAATTCACCCTTGATGTCGAAAACAATCCCGCAGGCTGGCCGGATCACACTCAATTACCAGAATCCGACGGCACTTTTGTGAAAAACTTTCAAGAACATCCCCAAAGCATTCTGTTAACAGATTCAATTACTCCCGTTTTGCAGAGAATTCACGCTGACGGTAACTATTGCATCGGTCAAGACAGCGGTATTTATTGGCGATTAACTGACCCGTTAGAACGGGGTGCAGAAGCGCCAGACTGGTTCTACGTGCCCAATGTCCCGCCAACAATTGACGGTCAATTGCGCCGTTCTTATGTGATGTGGCAAGAATTTGTAGCACCGTTAATTGTGTTAGAGTTTGTATCGGGCAATGGTGCAGAAGAACGGGACAGAACGCCTTTGTTGCGATCGGGTCAACAGGAAACTAAGCCTGGGAAATTCTGGATTTATGAAAATGTCATCCATCCGGCATTTTACGGGATTTATGAAGTAACTAAGGCTAGCGTTGAAGTCTATCACCTGATCGAAAATAGGTATCAATTAGTTTCTGCAAACGATCGCGGTCATTATCCGATCGCACCGTTAGGAGTGGAATTGGGAATTTGGCAAGGAAAATATCAAAATGTTGAGTTACCTTGGTTGCGCTGGTGGGATAGTGCAGGGAATCTGTTGTTAACCGGGGCTGAAAGAGCCGATCGCGCCCAAGACCAATTAGAGCAATTGCGCGCTCAATTGCGATCGGCTGGAATTGAACCGGAATTGTGAATTGGAGTGCATCTCAATTTGGGAAGGGCGCGGGGGCAAAAAACCAGGTTTCTGCGTGAATATTTGTAGAAATAATCGACAATTTTTGGAAGAAACCGGGTTTTTTTCGTAAGTCCTAAAGAAGTCGGGTATCTAATAATCATCACAGAGGAAAACCAAGTGCCTCGCATTTTTGACAACATTGAACGGCCGCTGCTACCAGCATTGCGAGACACCATTAAACTCTCCTATCGGGCAGATTTTTGTGTGGGCTATTTCAATCTTCGGGGATGGCGGAGAATTGGCGATTTAATAGAAGCATATGTCGGAAACCAAGGAGCCTGCTGCCGCCTTTTGGTGGGAATGCAAAGTTTGCCGGCCGATGAATTGAATGCTAGTTTTAGCCTGATTTCCCATCACGGGGGGATTGACAATAATGCCATTATTCGGCTCAAAAAACGGATGGCTGAGGAATTTCGCCACCAGTTGACGATCGGCGCTCCCAACGATCGCGACGAGCAGGGCTTACGCAGGTTAAGCTATCAGATTAAAAGCGGAAAAGTTATTGTTAAATTATTCTTAGCTTACCCACTGCACGCTAAACTTTATCTCGTTCACCGTCACGATCCCAACAGTCCGATCGTCGGTTTTTTGGGCAGCAGCAATCTGACTTTATCGGGACTGTCAAAACAAGGGGAATTGAATATTGATATTTTAGATTTTGATGCTTGTAATAAGTTGCAAAAATGGTTTGACGATCGCTGGGAAGAATACGGCTGTGTTGATATTTCCAAAGAACTCGCCGAAATTCTCGATCGCAGTTGGGCGAGAACCGAACTAATTCCACCTTATCACATCTATCTCAACATTGTCTATCATTTGTCCCGCGAGGCGATCGCAGGTATTGCTGAGTTTCAGATTCCCCGCGATTTTAAGGGTTTATTTAAATTTCAAGAAGAAGCGGTTAAGCTAGCCGCCCGTCACATTACCAAACGGGGAGGGGTGATTATTGGCGACGTTGTAGGGTTGGGTAAAACTTTAGTCGGAACTGCGATCGCCAAAATTTTACAAGAAGACTGTTTCTTGGAAACCCTGATTATTTGTCCCAAAAACTTAGTCAAAATGTGGGAGGAGTATAATTGTAAATATCTCCTGGGTGCCAAAGTCTTATCCATCAGTCTGGTACAGCAAGAATTGCCAGAATTGCGCCGCTATCGAGTTGTGTTAATTGATGAAAGTCACAACCTCAGAAACCGAGAAGGCAAGCGATATCGCGCGATTCAAGAATATATTGCCATCAACGAAAGTAAATGTATTTTGCTTTCAGCAACTCCCTACAACAAAACCTATTTAGATTTATCTTCTCAGTTGCGGCTGTTTATTCCTGAAGACCAAAATTTAGGACTGCGGCCCGAAGCTTTGCTGAATCAATTGGGCGGAGGCAGTCAAGGAGAGTTAGAATTTATTAAGCGGCATCAATGTCCCGTGCGCTCTTTGGCTGCTTTTGAAAAAAGCGAACATCCTGATGATTGGCGAGATTTGATGAAGCACTACATGGTGAGGCGCACTCGCTCGTTTATCAAAGAAAATTATGCGGAAACTGACGCAGAGAAGAAGCGCAAATATTTAGAATTTGCAGATCGCACGCGATCGTATTTTCCCGATCGCATTCCCAAAACCATTAAGTTTTCCTCGGAAACTTCCGCAACTAACTCCCAGCTTGACTTTGAGGAAATTGTCGAAGTCATCAATGCACTAAATCTGCCGCGTTACGGGCTGGGAAATTACATCGCCAAAAAACCCAAACAACAGCCGACTGAAGCAGAACAGCGGCAGTTAAATGCCTTATTCCGTGGGGGTCGCCGATTAATGGGATTTTCGCGGACAAACCTGTTTAAACGGCTAGAAAGCAGTGGCAGTGCCTTTATTCAGTCGATCGAGCGCCACATCCTGCGGAATTTTATCTATTTATATGCGATCGACCAAAACTTCGATATCCCGATCGGCACCCAGGATGCAGACTTGTTGGATACCCGCAACAGCGATGAAGATGCTGATTCAGTGGTGGTTAGCAGTTTTGAAAGCGAAGAAATCGAAGAGGATGCGGGCGAATTTTTAGATATGGAAGCCGAATTACTGTCAAGCGAAAAGAGTTTTAAACAGCGGGCAGAAGTTGTTTATCGAGAATATCAAACGCGCTACCAGCGCAGGTTTAAATGGCTCAAATCTGAATTTTTTGATACCAAGAAGTTAAAACGGGATTTGCTAGCCGATGCCCGCTGTTTGATAGAAGTATTGCAAACTTGCGGTGAATGGCATTCTCAACCCGATGAAAAGTTAGCTGCTTTGGTGAAATTGCTCACAGAAACTCACCCCCATGAGAAAGTATTAATTTTTACTCAGTTTGCCGATACAGTCCGCTATATAACTGATAATTTAACTAAGCTAAATATTGCGGGCGCTGCATCGGTGACAGGTAAATCAAAAGACCCCACAGAACTCACATTTCGGTTTAGTCCAACTAGCAACGGTAAGCGTGACAAAATCTCCCCAGAACGAGAATTGCGAATCTTAATTGCCACCGACATTCTGAGTGAAGGTCACAACTTGCAAGACAGTGCGATTATCGTTAATTATGACTTACCTTGGGCAATTATTCGATTAATTCAGCGGGCGGGAAGAGTGGACAGAATCGGGCAACAAGCTGAGCAGATTTTGTGTTATTCATTCTTGCCAGATGAAGGAGTCGATCGCATTATCAACCTGCGAGAAAGACTGCGCCGACGCTTGCAAGAAAATGCCGAAGTTGTCGGAACTGATGAGACATTTTTTGAGGATGACTCACCTCAAGTCATTCTCGATATTTACAATGAAAAATCAGGAATTTTAGATGGCGAAGAAGATGCCGAAGTTGACTTAACATCCGAAGCTTTTCAAATTTGGAAAAATGCCACTGACAACAACCCAATTTTGAAAAAAACCATTGAGTCAATGCCAAATGTAGTTTATTCAACTCGCAATCATACTCCCGCACCCTTGCAACCAGAAGGAGTTTTATTGTACATGAAAACCGCCGAGGGAAATGATTCATTAATTTGGGTCGGTCGCGATGGCAATAGCGTTAGTCAATCGCAACTCGGAATCTTAAGAATTGCAGCCTGCGACGAAGCGACACCAGCAATTCCCAGAGACAAACAGCATCACGAATTAGTCACAAAAGGTGCAGAGTTGATAGCAGAAGAAGAGTCAACAGCGGGCGGACAATTGGGCAGACCTTCCGGGGCCCGCTTCCAAACTTATGAACGTTTGAAGAGTTACTTTAAGGAAATGAATGGTACAATATTTGCATCCGATGAATTGGCAAAAGCCATCGATGAAATTTACCGTTATCCCCTGCGCCAGTCCGCAATTGACACGTTGAATCGGCAGTTAAAAAGCGGTATTGGCGATCGACAATTAGCCGAATTAGTCGTGGGTTTGCGGATGGATGACCGTTTGTGTATAGTTAGTGAAGATGGAGACAAACGGGAACCGATGATTATTTGTTCTTTAGGCTTGTTTCAGGAGAAAGCTGTCAGTCCGCCATTCCTCTCACCATCCAGCTAGTCCGCCAGGGAATGAATTCCACGGGGCTTATAGCGAAAGTCGTCTAAAGACGACTGATGAATTGAAAAATTTTCTTCTCAGTCCTCTTAAGAGGACTTTCGCTTTGAGACAGGGGTTTCAACCCCTGTCGGACTGTCGGACTGTCGGACTGTCGGACTGTCGAACTGCCGGAATGTCGGACTTTCGGTTTAGCCTTAAGTTGACACGCCTTGAGCACGATGCCGTGTCCCTACTAGAGTTCTCCCTTATTCCTTCATATATAACTATGCCGCCAACACTTAAAGAATCCCGCGAACTTCTCCAAGACTTTGAATTCAACAAATTGTTCGTCCAAAAACTCGGTTGGGATAATCCATCTTCCCACAAAACCGTACCTCTAGAAATAGACGGCGAGACTTATTCCCGAAAGGCCATTTCCCAACTTAACAAAGTAGTTGTATATGAAATTACCAGCGCTAGCGGAAATATCCCCAACAGCGCCGAAAGACTGACGATTTATCGCGAAATCGTCCAAATTTCCGCCGAAAATCTGTTGATTTTTATTGACAAAAATCGCACCAAATGTCTCTGGTATTGGGTGAAGCGCGAAGGTACAAAACTTTATCCCCGCGATCATGTATACGTGAAACGGGAACCTTGCGATTTGCTGCTGAGTAAAGTGACAGCTTTAAAGGTTGATTTAGAAGAATTAGAAACCCTTTCGGTGATTGATGTCGCCCAAAGATTGCAGGCTGGCTTGGATGTCGAACGAGTAACTAAAAAGTTTTTTGAAGAGTTTAAACAGCAACACGTTGAATTTTTAAGTGTGATTCGCGGCATTGACAAAGAAACAGACAGACGCTGGTATACTTCGGTTTTACTCAACCGCTTGATGTTTGTTTATTTTTTGCAGCGCAAAGGATTTATCGACAGTGGCAAAATGCTATATTTGCAGGAAAAGTTAGCCGAAAGCAAGCAGCGGGGAACGGATTTATTTTACTCGCAATTCTTGAAAACACTGTTTTTTGATGGATTTGCTAAACCTCTGGATTTGCGGGAGGAAGGCGTTAAAGAATTAATCGGCGATGTTAAATATTTGAATGGGGGACTGTTTCTAGAACATCCCATCGAACAAAATTATCCGAATATCGCCATACCCGATGCTGCGTTTGAGAAAATATTTAATTTATTTGCCGCCTATTCTTGGAATCTCGACGATACAGTTGGCGGGAAGGAAAACGAAATTAATCCGGCGGTTTTGGGATACATCTTTGAGAAATACATTAACCAAAAAGCCTTTGGTGCTTATTATACCAGGCCGGAGATTACTGAATATTTGTGCGATCGCACAATCAACAAACTAATCCTCGATAAAGTCAATAATCTCTCTTCCTCCAACTCTTCCTCCCCCCTTACTAATGTGGAATCTCCCTCTTCCTCCCCCCTTACTAAGGGGGGCCGGGGGGGATCTCTTCATCAGCAAAACAACGCATCCAACTCTTCCAACTCTTCCTCCCCCCTTAGCAAGGGGGGCCGGGGGGGTTCTTCTCCCCACTTTGAAACCATCACCGAACTCCTCACCAATCTCGACGCAAATCTCTGCCGCAGCCTGCTAACAGAAATCCTCCCAAACCTAACATTATTAGACCCAGCCTGCGGTTCCGGCGCGTTTTTAGTCGCAGCGATGAAAACGCTGATTTACATCTATTCAACAGTCATCGGTACAAGCAAGTTTTTAAACGACCACCACCTCAATAATGACCTCAAAAAAATCGAAAAAGAGCATACTTCACTTAACTACTATATCAAAAAACGGATTATTAGCGACAACCTCTACGGCGTGGATATCATGCCGGAAGCAGTGGAAATCGCTAAATTGCGACTGTTTTTAGCCTTAGTTTCGGCGGCGGAGAATGTTAGCGACTTGGAACCGTTGCCGAATATTGACTTTAACATTATGGCCGGCAATTCCTTAATTGGACTACTTCGGGTGGATGACGCAGAATATGAAGGAAGTGGAACTCAGTTAAATTTGTTTCACAAGACATACAGACAAGTATTAGAGGAGAAAAACCGTCTGATTTCTATTTACCGTCATGCGACCACCTATAGCCAAAACTTGCAGAGTTTACGAGATGAAATTGCCGAAAAGAAAGCGCCGGCTATCGAAAATATTAATAAGATTTTGTTAGAAGATTTCCAGCAGTTAAAAATTAAGTTTGAACAAGCACAGATTAGCGGTAAGCCGATTAAGCGTACCCTGACTCTCGCTGATATAGAAGCTTTGAAGCCTTTTCACTGGGGCTATGAGTTTGATGAAATTTTGCATCAACGGGGCGGATTTGATGCGATTATCACTAATCCACCTTGGGAAATTTTTAAGCCAGATGCTAAGGAGTTTTTTGCTGCTCACAGTAATTTGGTGACGAAAAAGAAGATGGATATTAAGAGTTTTGAGAAAGAGCAAAAGAAACTCTTGCAAGATACAGAGGTTTCTAATGCTTGGTTGGAATATCAGAGCAATTTTCCTCATATCAGTGCTTATTATCGTTCAGCGGAACAGTACAAAAATCAGATTTCGATTGTCAACGGTAAAAAAGCAGGTACGGATATTAACCTCTATAAACTTTTTGTAGAGCAATGTTTTAATCTCTTACGCAGCGGTGGCGAGTGCGGGATTGTGATTCCTAGCGGTATTTACACTGACTTGGGTACTAAGCAACTGCGGGAGATGTTATTTAGTCAAACCAAAGTCACGGGGTTATTTTGTTTAGAAAATCGGAAAACAATTTTTGAAGGGGTTGATAGTCGTTTCAAAATAGTTGTTCTTACTTTTGAGAAGGATGGGATAACCAGTGAGTTACCCTCAGCTTTTATGCGTCTTGATGTGGATGAACTGCAAAGGTTTCCTAGTGCTGATAGCTTGCAAGTTAACGTTGAATTAGTGCGGAAGTTATCTCCTGACTCTCTCTCGGTGATGGAGTTTAAAAATGAGGGAGATATTCGCATTGCTGAGAAAATGCTGCAATTCCCGTTACTTGGCGAAAAGATTGAGGGGAAATGGAATTGTATACTACATCGCGAATTTGACAGGGGTAACAGAACTGATTTTTTTCAACTTCAACCCACGAACAATAGTCTGCCACTTTTTGTAGGAAAAATGTTTCATCAATTCACTAAAACTGATGAACCTGCGCCCTACTGGATCGAAGAAAAAATGGGGAGACAAGAATTACTGGGAAATAATAAAGATGGCAATCAGATACTTGATTATCAATGCTATCGTTGGGTACATAGACGAATTGCTCGTAATACTGACTCACGTACATTAATTACTACGATTGCTCCCCCCAGAGTTTTTTTTGATAATAATAGTACCAGTATCGATTTAGGTAAATCTCAAATTTCTCAGAAAGAAATGTTGGCTTTTTGTGCAATATGTAACTCTTTTATTGTCGATTGGTTTATCCGCCAAAAAGTGACTACAACTCTCAATATGTTTTACATATACCAACTTCCCGTAGCGCGATTAACATCAGGTGACAAATACTTCTGCGACATCGTACAGCGCGCCGCCAAACTCATCTGCACCGCCCCAGAATTTGACGAATTAGCCCAAGAAGTCGGCTTAAACTCGCACCGAGAAGGCGTTACCGATGAAATAGAACGCGCTCAATTGCGAGCGGAATTAGACGGCATCATCGCCCACCTTTACGGCTTAACCGAAGCCGAATTTGCGTATATTTTGACTACTTTTCCGATCGTCCCCGAAGCCGTCAAACAAGCAGCATTAGCTGCCTATCGCACCTTTGCAGCATCACCCGGAGATCCCCCCTAACCCCCCTTAATAAGGGGGGGACAGGAAGTAGAGCGCACGTTTGCAGGGGAAAGAAGAGGAGACGGCAGTGCCGTTTCCCTACAAATAATAGGGGGGTAGTTACATATTTCGTGGATGAAAATTGAGGATTTTGCAGTAGGGAAAGAGCATTACCGTGTCCTCTTTTCCTCCGCCAGTCCTCCCGCCTACCCGGCAGTCCGCCAGGGAATGAATTCCCTGTCTAATAGCGAAAGTCCTCTCAAAGAGGACTGAAGAACAACTCATTAGTCCTCTTTCAGAGGACTTTCGCTTTGAGGCAGGGGTTTCAACCCTTGCCGGACTTGCCGGGTAGGCGCGAGAACTGTCGGACTGTCGGACTGTCGGACTGTCGGTTTAACGTGTTTGTTGACACCTTCGGGCAGTTCCGCGTCCCTACAGATTTCCCAAAAAAATGTAACGAGTTGTAAAGTATAATTAAACCGAAGCGAACACAGAGGCCAAGTAGTATCAAATGCGAGTTGCGATCGCCGGAGCAGGCTTAGCAGGACTTTCCTGCGCTAAATATCTTACCGACGCGGGCCACACCCCCATCCTCCTAGAAAGTCGGGACGTACTCGGCGGCAAAGTAGCCGCCTGGAAAGATGCAGATGGCGACTGGTACGAAACCGGCCTCCACATCTTCTTCGGTGCATACCCGAATATGCTCCAACTCTTCAAAGAACTTGACATTGAAGACCGGCTGCAATGGAAAGAGCACTCGATGATTTTCAATCAGCCGGAAACCCCCGGAACCTATTCCCGCTTTGACTTTCCCGACCTTCCTGCCCCCTTCAACGGCGTCGCAGCCATCCTGAGCAACAACGATATGCTCACCTGGCCCGAAAAAATCCGCTTTGGCATCGGTTTGATTCCGGCGATGCTTCAGGGTCAAAACTATGTCGAAGCAATGGACAAATACTCGTTTTCCGACTGGCTGAAAAAGCAAAACGTCCCCCCCAGAGTCGAAAAAGAAGTATTCATCGCCATGTCCAAGGCGCTCAATTTCATCGACCCCCACGAAATATCTGCAACCATACTGCTGACAGCCCTCAACCGCTTCTTGCAAGAGAAAAATGGCTCGAAAATGGCCTTTTTAGACGGTTCCCCCACAGAGAGGTTGTGTCAGCCGATGGTAGACTACATAACTGAGCGCGGTGGTGAAGTCCGGCTGAATGCACCCATCGGGGAGTTTTTGCTCAACGATGACAACACGGTGCGCGGCTTCCAGATTCGAGGCGTAAAAGGGGCAGAGTCAGAAATTCTGACGGCCGATATTTACGTTTCCGCGATGCCGGTTGACCCGCTGAAGCTGATGATGCCGAAACCTTGGGGCGAAATGGATTATTTCAAACAGCTCGAAGGCTTGGAGGGAGTACCCGTCATTAATGTACACTTGTGGTTCGATCGCAAATTAACTGATATCGACCATTTGCTGTTCTCGCGATCGCCCCTGCTGAGCGTCTACGCCGACATGAGCAACACCTGCCGCGAATATGCCAACCCAGACAAATCAATGCTGGAACTGGTTTTAGCACCGGCCAAAGACTGGATCGGCAAATCTGACGAAGATATCGTCGCAGCCACAATGGTCGAGTTAGAAAAACTCTTTCCCGATCAAATCCCAGAACCAGCCAAACTGCTCAAATATCACGTAGTCAAAACCCCACGTTCCGTCTACAAAGCCACTCCCGGACGCCAGCAGTGCCGTCCCACACAAACAACTCCCATTAGCAATTTCTATCTAACGGGGGATTATACGATGCAGCGTTATCTTGCGAGTATGGAAGGTGCCGTGCTTTCTGGTAAGCTGACAGCGCAGGCTATTTCAACGGCCAATAACCAATGAAAAATTAAGAATTTTTCATAAAGACGTAAAAAATCTCCCGTTTTCTAAACGGGGGAAAATCAGTTCTAATCTTTAAATTTCTTATTCTCGGATGCTGCAACTGTCAAAACTCCAGTGCATGAGAACTCTGGCCTCTGTGGATGACTCTTACGAACTGTGCCGCCAAGTCACGGCGAGTTATGCCAAAAATTTTTATTTAGGCACTCAACTCATGCCCGAAGCCAAGCGTCGGGCGATTTGGGCGATTTACGTCTGGTGCCGCCGCACCGACGAACTCGTAGACGGGCCGGGTTCTGATGCAACGACCCCTGAAACCCTGGATTTGTGGGAAAAACGCCTAGAATCTGTGTTTGCTGGTCATCCTCACGACGACTACGACGTAGCTTTGGTGGATACGCTGTCTCGTTTCCCGATCGACATTCAGCCGTTTCGAGAGATGATTGCGGGCCAGCAAATGGACTTGTACCGCAGCCGCTACGAAACTTTTGAAGAGCTCAATCTTTACTGTTATCGAGTAGCGGGTACTGTAGGGCTGATGTCGATGTCTGTCATGGGTGTAGGCGAATCGAACTCCGCTGCTAACTGGAATTGGCACTGGGGGAATAGAATTCCCAAAGAAGAAGCGATAGCCCTGGGTATTGCCAAGCAGTTGACTAATATTTTGCGCGATGTCGGAGAAGACGCCCGCCGCGGCCGCATTTACATTCCCTTAGAAGACTTAGCCTTGTTTAACTACACGGAAGAAGATTTATTCAACGGTGTAATTGACAACCGCTGGCGGGAATTGATGCGGTTTCAAATTCAGCGAGCTCGCAAATTATACGCCAGCGCGGAACCGGGAATTAAAGTGCTCAGTCCCGATATCCGCTGGACTGTTTGGGCTGCTACAATGCTCTACAGCAGAATCTTAAATGCGATCGAACGCAATCAATACGATGTTTTCCAGAAGCGGGCTTATGTTACCAATTCTCAGAAACTGCTGTGTCTCCCCGCTGCTTGGCTGAAGTCAAAAGTGCTTTAACCGCAGGCAATTTTGCTGGCGATTCAGCAACTGGTAAGGGGTATTTGTCAAGTTACAAATTATTATGATGTTCAGCAAATTGCATATTAGGTTTGTGGGTACGCGGTAGTGGCGTGTCCCTACGTTTGGCGTAAGTCAAATTATAAGTCAAATTAGTGGAGTAGCGGGCGGAATTGGCAATTGGGCGATCGAACTTTCCAACAATTGCTTTTCCTGCTGGAGTTTTGCTTCTAAGTTTTGAATTTGTTCTCGGCGGGCTTCAACTTCTATCAAGCGGCGAGACAATTCTTGACTCTGCAAAGTGAGAGATTGCCTCCAATCTTCTGCTTTCTGGGCTTCTTGCTGCAAAAAATCGGGAGTAAAGCCTGTTGTTAAATATTTCTCTACTAATTGTAGCACCCAGTTTGTAGCTGCTTGAATATCCAAAACCTGGCTATTTTGGTCAACATTTGCTAATACTAAAATCCCTTCATTTAAAACATTCGTTGCAGAGTTAATTGGATTTTGAGCAAAATCTTTCTGTAATGTCAAGAAACATTCTTCACTAAGAATAGCCCAAGTATCATCAGAATTTTGGCAAGCCAGCAATTGCAGACTTATCTCGCCTAAAATTTCTTGATTTTGTACTTGGGCTAAATATAGCATAAGGGTAATTAGTGATTGGTAATTTTTGTTTGGCCTAATTTTTACTATTTTTCTCACACGGAAGTGCGATCGTCCTAAAAAGGAATATACTCAACAGCATTCATCCATTCATCAGATTCCGAGGCTAAAGTAATGAGTTCCAAATCCTTAACAAATTGTCCGATCGTACCGCCTAGCTGATGTCCAAATATCAAACCAGCAAACTGTCTTTCCTGACGCTGCCAATCTTGAGCCATTGCCCTAAAACGGATATCTTGAGTAAACAATACTCTCCCTAGCTGAGTGGCACGTTCCAAAAGTTCATCATCCGGCAATTCTGTCGCACCATCTTCGATCGCCGTCAAAACATCTACACCACGACGGCGCAACTGCTCGGTAATTGCTTGGGGAATGTGAACGTCCATGTACAGAAAAATTGCCACTTACAATAATCCCTTAGCTCGCATTCTCACGAAAAATGGTGAAGGTAAAAGCAAAGATTTTTCCTGTTGTACCTGCTCCCATTCCGCGCGAATCTCCTGCTCAATTTCAGATTGAAAGTCGAAGTAATAAGCCATCGCTGCATGAGCCTCCGACGGCATCAAATAAGGATGCTGGCGGCACATTTCTTCGACTGACCAACCGTAAGCTAAATAATCCATCACAATCTGAACAACCCGCACGCGGGGTATCCGCTGCAACCGTGCGGGTTGACCCGCTACTTTCTCGATATGAGGATAAATTATTGATAGCATAGTGAGATCCCAAACTAAAATCTCTAAATAGTTAAGTTAAAAACCAAAGACCTTGTAAAATCTTATTTGATTATAGCCGATCGCGCCTGCGGTGCGTGAGAGTCAATATTTTCCTTGGGATTCCCAGGTTTTTCGCCCTCACGCACCCTACAAATTGACTAAAAACCGTCAACTGTCAACTCTTAAAACAACTTTAGCCGATCGCGCAAAATCTCGGCCTGTTTTTGGGCTTCCGCCAAAGCATCCCTCGCCCCCTGAACCACATCCGGAGTAGCCTTATCCACAAACTTCTGATTAGTCAAGCGCGCCGCAGTATGCTTAATTTCAGCTTCCACCTTGCTCAACTTCTTCTCTAACTTAGCACGCAAAGCCGCCAAATCGACCACCCCAGCCAGAGGAATCAATACTTGCACAGTACCGACAACCCCAGCAATTGTCTGTCCCAAATCTGTATCCAAACTAGCAGTAACTGTCAGATTTTCGACTTTGGCCAAATCCTGAATGTAAACGCCTCCATCTGAGATTATTTGGCGTTCTTTCTCGCTTTCGCTTTGCAAAATTGCCGTCACCTTCACACTGGGTTTGATATCCGAATCTGCCCGCAAATTGCGAATAGTGCGAATTGTACCGAACAACAAGTCAAACTGCTGTTCTAATTCAGCATCAATTAGCGAGATATCCGCTTCAGGATAAGCTTGCAAAGCCAAACATTCACTATCACCTGTTTGAGTCAGAGTGTGCCAAATCTCTTCAGTAATGTGTGGCATAAAAGGATGCAGCAGTTTCAGAATACCCTCCAACACAAAAGCAAAAGTTTGCTGTGCCACTTTTTTAGAATTTGGTTCAGCATCCTGTTGCAGGCGAGACTTGACCAACTCAATATACCAGTCACAGAAATCGCCCCAAATAAACTCATAAAGTCCCTTCGCCGCTTCCCCCAAACCGTAATTTTCCAAACAATTGCGGCTTTGCTGCACAACTTGATTGTAGCGAGAAAGAATCCAGCGATCGCACAATTCCAACCCTTCCTCTCTCCCCCCCTCAACAAGGGAATCTTCTTCTCTCCCCCCCTCAGCCAGGGAATCTTCTTCTCTCCCCCCCTTACTAAGGGGGGGTTGGGGGGGGTAAGGAATTCCCAATTGCTGCGGCGTCTGTCCCTCCAAGTTCATCATCACAAACCTGGCCGCATTCCACAGCTTATTCGTGAAGTTCCGCGAAGCTTCCACCGATTTCGATTCATCAGTTTTGCGATCGTACTCCATACGAATATTTTGACCCGCCCCAACCACTTCCTTAACCAAGGTGTAGCGCAAAGCATCAGTACCGTACTTGCCAATCAACAGCAGCGGATCGATACCGTTGTTTTTACTCTTAGACATTTTTTGACCGTTTTCATCCAACACCAAACCGTGAATGTAAACAGTATCAAAAGGCATCTTTTCAGTAAAATGTCCTGCCATCATCGTCATTCTAGCAACCCAGAAAAAGATGATATCAAAACCTGTTACCAAAGTAGTTGTCGGATAGTAAAAATCCAAATCTTTAGTTTCGTCAGGCCATCCCAAAGTTGAGAAAGGCCACAACCCGGACGAAAACCAAGTATCCAATACGTCTGGATCTCTTGCTAACTGCACGTCATTACCAAATTTAGCCGTTGCTTTTTCCCTAGCTTCAGCTTCTGTTTTCGCAACTATAAAAGGTGTCGTATCAGTAATTTCTCCTTGGGTTTCGCTAACAGCATACCACGCCGGAATTTGGTGTCCCCACCACAATTGTCTGGAGATACACCAATCCTTCAGCTTCACCAGCCAATCGCGATAAACCTTTGTCCATCGGTCAGGAACAAAGACTGGTGAGTTACTTTGATCTAATGCTTCTAAAGCGCGTTGAGAAAGAGGCTCGATTTTCACAAACCATTGCGTAGATATCAAAGGTTCGACCGGGACTTTGCCACGTTCGCTGTAGGGAACTGTATGCTTATAATCTTCTATTTTAACCAAAACCCCGTCATTTTCTAACCGCTGCACCACATTTTTCCTGGCAACAAATCGGTCTTGTCCCTGGAACTCTGCGGCATTTTCATTTAAAGTGCCGTCCTTATTCATAATGTTAATAAACGGCAAATTGTGACGCTTACCCATCTCGAAGTCATTCGGGTCGTGGGCGGGTGTCACCTTGACACAACCAGTTCCGAAAGTCGGATCGACAAACTCATCAGCAATGATTGGGATTTCGCGATTCACGATCGGCAAAGTCACAGTTTTACCGATAAGATGTTGGTAGCGATCGTCCTGTGGATTCACCGCCACCCCAGTATCGCCCAACATCGTTTCCGGCCGAGTCGTCGCCACCTCCAAATAACCAGAACCGTCCGTCAAAGGATAGCGGAAATGCCACAAATGGCCCTCAACTTCCTGCTGGTCTACCTCCAAATCCGACACAGCAGACTGACTCGCCGGACACCAATTCACCAAGTAATTGCCGCGATAAATCAGCCCCTCATCATACAGACGGACAAACGCTTCTAAAACCGCAGCGGATAAGCCTTCATCCATCGTAAAGCGTTCACGCGACCAATCAACAGACACGCCCAAACTGCGTAATTGATTAGTAATAGTATTGCCCGATTCCGCTTTCCACTCCCAGGCCCGTTCCAAGAATTTTTCTCGGCCTAAATCGTGGCGAGTTTTGCCTTCTGCTTTGAGTTGCTTTTCGAGAATAGTTTGAACTGCGATGCTAGCATGATCCGTTCCCGGCAACCACAGGGTATTGCGTCCAGTCATGCGGTGATAGCGGACGAGGACATCAATCAGCGTCTCTTCAAAAGCGTGTCCCATGTGGAGGCTGCCGGTGACGTTGGGCGGCGGGATGACTACGCAGTAAGGTTCGCCGCCTTTTTCGGGGTCAGCTTTGAAGGTTTGGTTGTCTTCCCAGTATTTTTGCCATTTGGCTTCGGTGGCTTTGGGGTCGTATTGGGGTGGTAGGTTTGCGGTCATTGGCGAGAGGGTGCAGGTTTTATATATAAGATTGTGCCATAGCGGGGGGAAGAGAAGAGGTTTGAACCGCAGAGGGCGCAGAGGGCGCAGAGGCAAGAGTGTTGCGAGGGTTTTGGATGTCGTAAAAAAACCTTTCATCCCTCCCCTCTCTGCGCTCTCTGTGTTCTCTGCGGTAAAATCCTCTTAATATCTATTCACGTCTTTACAATCCACTCCATTAAGAGAAGAGTTTTGAACCGCAGAGGGCGCAGAGGGCGCAGAGGGAAGAGTGTGGGGAGGGTTTTGGATTATGATTGTGATTATTGGTTTGAGAAGAGGAGAGAAGAGAGTTGGAAGATGATCTGAATGAGTTGACTTATGCGGTGATTGGGGCGGCGATGGAGGTTCATAAGGAGTTGGGGCCGGGTTTTTTGGAAGCGGTATATGAGAATTCGTTGCGTGAAGAACTCGCTCTCCGGGGAATTCCTTTTGACCCTCAACCTACGGTGAATGTCCTTTACAAGGGTGTTGTGGTTGGGGAAGGCAGATACGATATGCTGGTTGCCAACACTCTTGTTATTGAATTAAAGTCAGTCCAAACTATACTTCCTATCCATGAGGCTCAAGTTATATCATACCTGAAAATGACTGGTTATCCTCTAGCCCTTCTCATCAACTTTAATGTCCGCTTTTTAAAAGAAGGAATTCGCCGCCTCATCCTGTCGTAAAAAAACCTCTCATCCCTCCCCTCTCTGCGCTCTCTGCGCTCTCTGCGGTAAAATTATCTTAATATCTCTAATTATTTCACCTCCTTATAATCCACCCCATAACTCGTATCTCTCCCCGACAAATACGTAGTTTTCCCCGTTAAAGTCTCCAGAGTTTTTTTCGTTTCAGCCGAAGTAATCGAATTCAGCGGCACGCCGAACTTGCTAGCCAAACCAGCGGCGACGCCCACACCTTGTCCTTGATAAATATTCACCGTCGCTATTCGCCCGACGGATACAGCCATACCGACATAACCGGACGATCGCCCGACAATGGCTAAATTCTTCACTTTGCTAGCCAAAGCGCTTTCTATCCCGAAATTATACACTGGTAGCGGCGGAATTCTCGTAGATAAATTCTTGACTCCGCCCCGCATATCGAAATCGTAGGAAAAACTGCCGATCGACTTGGACGCTGCTGTTCCCCCTTTGATAATCTCCTGCCCCGTCAGCGGATCTACCACATCGCGAACGTTCAAACTTTGCCTGATATAAATCTCGTCTGGAATAAATACTCTCACATCTTTACCAGACTTCTTTTGTAGCCAGTGTTGGAGATGTGACATTTCTCTAATCATTTCAGGAGTCGGTTTTCTGCCGTTAGCTTCCATCTTCATGATTTGGTCAACTTGATATTTAAACAGAAACCCGTTCCAGGACAGCACATTTTTGTTATAAACGCAGACATTGCCTTTATCGAAAAAGAATCCTTTATTTTGACTAAAGGGCAAATTTCTATCTATGTGATACGCTGCTCCTATGGCTACGCTTCTGATGTCGTAGCCGTCTGTATATGGCTGATAAATCGTACTCCAGAAATTCCTCATCCAGAATTTTGTACTGGCCGGGTCTTTGGATTTCATAATGCTTTCTTTAATCTTTTTTACCAAAGGCCGATTGTATAGAATTTCATCTTCTATGCTGCGGAATTCGGACATCGTTATACCTGTAATTGTCGGAACTACAGAGACTGCTAAAGTTTCATTTTTTGATTTGATATTTTGAGATTCATATCCTGTATAATAAGATAATCCGGCTTTTCTGGCTAATTCCGCGTCTTGAGTTACGTCAATAAAAGAGTTGGCTTTAATTCTTAAGGTGCTGCCTGTTACTTCGGCATATTCGATTTTTTTATCTACGACGTGGGGAGTAAGAGTAGAGTTGGAAATTACTCTGACTTTTGCTGCTGAAAGCATTTGCCGGAGAGCTTGATCTGCCCTTTTTGGATCTAAGCAAGATTCGCGCGCATTCGCTTTATCTAAGAATTCCTTAAAACATTGGGCGTAGGGTTGGCGATACCAACCGGGGATTTTATCTAAATCGATGTAAGCTAAACCGCCGCGGGTGAGTAAGCCGCCCAAAGGATCTCTTCCGTAGTTCGATCGCACGATCGCAACTTTGCCCTTTGCGCCTAAAGTCTTCTTCGCCCATATCGCCGCACATATCCCCGGTACTTCATCACCATATACTACTACATCAAAGGTTTGCTCAGGTGGTTTTTTGGGAGTTATCGGAGGCGGGGTGCTGGATTTTTGCTGCAGAGTTCCATTGTCTAAGGTGGCACTTGCTGGGTTTCTATTTGCGATATAATTTTCTATTTCTCTGAAAGGCGGATAATTAAGTAAAAGTTTTAGGGCGGCAAAGATGATTGCAATTGAAGCTAATTTCTTGAAAGTAGAGAGCATTCAGTTGACTCGTTTATAAATTTGCATTACCTGAAAGCGCAGTTCAGGGTTTACGGAGTTGAATATAGCACGTTTAGATAGTTTCGACACAGTTTTAACTTTTCCGGGAACTGTTGTTAGCGGTTTTGCCAGTGTTACTGGTTTGGCAGGGCATTTGATGTGGGTAAGGATGGCGGGTGCGATCGCATCTGAGATATCTGGTGTCGGGAAGGGCGATCGGCTACAATAAGTTAATTAATTAATTAATTAGGACTAAGGCCAAAAAAACCTGGTTTCTCCGAAAAATCGTGGATTTATCCGAGAGATATTGACGCATAAACCGGGTTTTTGACCAGACATACATAAGTCCTGTCAATATTATTGACAGGAAGAACAAGACAATAATTAAGGGTTAGCACTGATTGTTTTAAAAATTGCTTTTTGACGGTGTTAACTTTAAAATTATAGGTACTTGTAGAGGTTGGAAGTGGAGGGAGGTTAAAGAAAAAGACGACATTAATGAAATAAGTCGTTTTTGATACAGCAGCTTTATTTTGTTTTTAGGGTACCGATTATGAATTACACAAATATTATTACCTGGTCTGAGATAGAAGATAGCATGGAATCTATGATATGCGAATTCCTGGATTTCTATGAAGTATTTTATAAATTTATTCCTGAAGATAAATGGGGATTAATTGATGAATATACCGAAGAACGGGCAAAGTTTAGAGTCTTAGAATGGCTGGAGAATGCGTGGAAATCATTTGTCAAATCAGGAATTGTTAATTATCGCACTCAAATTGAATACTTTCAGGCATCACTTTACTGTATAGCTCTTTTTTATGTATACGCTGAATATAGCGGATTAGGAATGGTTGGTTATGAAAAATTTTGGGATGTTGCTGATTTTTTGGGAATCGATATTTGCAATTTAAAACAAGTAATAGATGAAGATTATAAAAATAAATTTCCTAAAAATAAAACTTATTCCTATGATTTAGACAGAGAAATAATCGACTTAATCAACAATGTGCGTCGAGATGTAGTAGCAATCCTCATAGAAAATTTTGGGAGTACATTAAAGTTGTCTGAATCTATCCAAAAAAGTATTCAAAGTATTCAGCCCGACTACGATTTATGTGAGGAAGATGACACATTTGACCGGGCTGAGACTGAGACTCTAAATGAGCTAATGGAAATAGATATGATTGCTGAAAGATGGGAAGAAATAGAAGGTGATGAGGTTAGACAAGCTGCTCTCAAATTAGCTCATTACTTTCAAGGTGAAATTATTGATCTAGAAGAAGAAATAAAACCTATGATTAATCGGGGCGACAATGATTTTCAAACAAATAGATTTAGAAATATGAAATATGATACCATATCTCCTAAATACCTCTTCTCACTGTATAGTTTTGAATTGATAGGCTATTGGGAAAATAAACGTCAATTCTCGCTTTCTCTACTTTATAGAAATTACGCTAAATTAGTTGAATATGTAGAGGAACCCTTTAATAGGCTGTGCTATTTAGTGTCGGCTAAACTACCATCACAGCTTTCTGCCTTGCCGGGAGATGCAAAATGGAATGAAGGTGAATTAGAGAAGAAATTTGGCTATTTTAAACTTTGCTATATCCGCCTTAATCGTAATTATATTACCTTTGGCTATTCCCAAGAAATCTATCGTTCCATTTTTCTTAATGTTTTGCAAACTAAAGCTGATAAGCTCGAAAAAGTTATTATTAAAAACAGAAATAAATATGATATGCTCGATGTGTCAAACAATGAGGTTTTCATTACTAAAAATGAATTAATTAACCTATCTACAAGTCAGTTAAGCCATCAAATAGCACAATTTTTTCTCAATCACATAGATCTGATTTTGCTGGCAACTTTAGATGATAAAAAGACAGCTATCAATAACCACTTGTATTCCTTAGTCAATGAATCTAAGCTAAATCCCAAATATACTCTATCCAAGTGTGCGGAAGAAACTGGCTTTGACGAAACAGAACTAAACCGCTATATACGCGCCATCCACCGCAAAGGTCAAACCATCATCCAAGGCCCACCCGGAACCGGAAAAACCTTTATAGCCGAAAAACTAGCCAAACATTTAATCGGTGACGGCGGCGGTAATGGTTTCTCAGACATTATCCAATTTCATCCCGCCTACACCTACGAAGACTTTATCGAAGGCCTCCGCCCAACAACTCAAAACGAACAATTAACCTACTCAATAGTTTCCGGTAAATTCCTAGAATTCTGCGAAAAAGCCAAAGACTATAAAGACACTTGCGTTCTCATTATTGATGAAATTAATCGCGCAAATCTTTCTCAAGTCTTTGGCGAGTTAATGTATCTCCTAGATGACCGACAAGACACAAAACGCTCTATTATACTAGCCAGCGGTACACCCTTTAAAATCCCTACAAATGTCCGCATTATCGGCACAATGAATACCGCAGACCGTTCTATTGCCTTAGTCGATAACGCACTCCGCCGCCGCTTCGCATTCATTCCCGTCTATCCAAACTATGAAGTCCTGCGACAGTATCACCAGAGAGAGGAAACAGGTTTTCCAGTTGATAAATTAACTAGCATTCTAGAAGATGTCAATCGCGCAATTAACAACAAACACTATGAACTAGGCATCTCCTTCTTTTTGACAAAAACCTTAGCTGAAGATATCCAAGATATTTGGCAAATGGAAATTGAGCCATACCTCGAAGAATACTTCTTTGATAACCTGGAAAAAATGGATGAGTTTCTCTGGGAGAATATCAAGAATAAATTGGACTATTGACAATCTAACGCCGTCATTAACGCCGATACGGTGGCGTTACTGCATCCACCACAATTATGAAACCAGAATCCCGCCGAATTATCGAACTTACAGAATATCAATTAGCAACTATTGAACAAGACTCAATCCCCGAATCAGTAGGAAAGAAAATATACCATAACTATGCCAAGGAAATAGAAATAGAGTTTCCCAACTTTAAAACAAAATATCAATGGCACTTAAAATCTAAAGGCCGAGTTGGCAACATTCCCATCACTCCAGAATTTCACATCGCCATCCGCCCAAAGGTTCCCATAAACAACCTCTTCGGAATGCTTGACTATGCCTACAACCTTAAGATAAAATTTCCCCAAGGCTCGATTCAGTGCCAATTTTTAGAACAAATTTACGAGACATTAGCTAACATTCTTGCCCAAAAAATTCTAGAACGCTGTCGCAAAGGATTATATCGCGATTACTTATCCAAAACAGAAAGACTCGCCTACATTCGCGGCCGCGTCGATTTGCGGTCAGCCGTTCAAAAACCTTGGGATGTTAAACTAAAATGCCACTATAACGAACAAACAGGCGATATTGAAGACAATCAAATACTGGCTTGGACACTTTTCATCATTGGCCGCAGCGGTTTGTGCCGTGAATCTGTTTCATCCACTGTGCGAAAAGCCTTTCACGCACTCCAAGGATTTGTTACATTAAAACCTTTTAAATCAGAAGCTTGTATTGATAGAAATTATCACCGTTTGAATCAAGATTATCAACTTTTACACGCCTTATGTCGATTCTTTTTAGATAACACAGGGCCCAGTCACGAAACTGGCGATCGCGAAATGCTCCCTTTTCTCATAGACATGGCTAATTTATATGAACAATTTGTCGCTGAATGGCTGAAAGCAAATACACCAAAAGGCTTTTTTGTCAAACAACAACACCGAGTCACACATGACCAAAACTATTTCGATCGCATTGACTTACTGCTGTGCGATATTGCAACAAAAAAAGTCCAATACGTCCTCGATACAAAATACAAAGCGCCCGATAAAGTAGCCAATAATGACTATCATCAAATAGTTGCTTATGCAAATGCCTTAAATTGCCAAAATGCAATTCTCGTCTACCCGCAAAAACTCACAACGCCACTAGACATAAAACATGGCGCTATCCGAGTTCGCAGTCTAACTTTTTCCCTAGATAGCGACCTCAATGAAGCCGGAAAAACCTTCTTAACCTCTCTACTTCTAAACACCCTCCCCTAACTCTACTCTTCGCCCTCTGCGCCCTCTGCGGTTCATTTCTCCACAAAAAAAGAGGCGCAATTGCGCCTCCCAAATCTTTCATGTCTGCGTTCTAAACACTAACAGCCACTTTCGCTTCTTTTGCAGTCAACTTCTCGTAAGTCGCCCGCATCTTCAATCCGACTAACACTTGGAACAAACCAGTTCCATTGTTGGAACCAGGATACTCGCGGTGCTGGAGCAACAGGTGAGTTAACTCGCCTTCATACTTCGTAGAAGTCTTGCTCAAATGGCTTTCGATGTAAATAACTTCTTCGAGATTCTCGAATTGACCATCTACTTCCAAAATCGAGACTTCGTGACCGTAGAAAGCATCGGGCCCGTAGTACATCTTAATTCCGGGATAGGAACAAGTCAGCTTGCGGCCGCAAGGAACCCAGTTAATTGTTGAACCTTCGTCAAACAAATACGCAGGCTCAAAATTGGCGATGCCTTCGCGCTGGATCATCTGCACACGCAGAACTTTCCGCTCTTTGTCATCTTTGATCAAGTTGGTCGGCAACACTTGAATTACCACATCAGCATATTGCTTTTGCGGATCGATGTAGGCCGTAAAATCTGGTTTGCGAGCATTGATCGCAAACAGCACGTCTTCGTAACGGTGGCCCCGTTCCGCCATGTCGCGCTGGATTTTCCAAGCAATTTTTACCTCGTCGCTGATGTCGAGGTAGACGCTGAAGTCGAGGAGCGATCGAACTCGCTCGTCGTACAGGGGATGCAGCCCCTCAATCACAATTACGTGATTCGGCTCTACCCTTTCGGGTGGGTCGATCATACCGGTTTCGTGGTTGTAGATCGGCTTGTCGATCGCGTGACCTTCTTTGAGAGCCTTCATTTGCTCGGCCATCAGGTCAAAATTGTTGGCTCTGGGGTCAAGGGCTGTAATCCCTGTTTCCTTGCGCTGCTTGCGATCGAGACTGTGATAGTCGTCAAGGCAGATTACAGTCACGAAATCTTCCCCGAACAAATCTGTCAATCGGCGTAAAAAAGTAGATTTTCCGCATCCGGAATCTCCGGCAACGCCAATTAAAACCACGCGATCCGGCTTACTTGTCATAGTTTCCCTCTAACAAAATCACTGTTTACTAACTAACTCAAGTCTAGATTCCACAAAATTTCAGCCCGCAGGTAGCGGCAAGCAGGCTTTGTGCTGCTGTGCTACCCCGAGACGATCGAGTTCTCACCAGCATACAGCAGTGAGTTGATTGCCTGCCCGGGAAGACCCAAGCAATCTTCAAGGCAAGTAATTAATAGCTTGTAAAAGTATAGTCATTTATGTATGACATGGGAGGCGTGAATCCCTCCCCTTTCTTTTTTACTTCGAGCGGATTGACCCGCCTGGGCTGAACTACGCAGCTCCCTATCCCATCGCACAAGGCATTTGGGATTGCTTGGGGCATAAGATCCTAATATCTATTAACACTAACTTTAGTAGTTGATCTTACCAGAATGCGATCGCCCACTACAAGCTCAACGTCGATAGATTTTAGATTTTAGATTTTAGATTTTAGATTGTAGAATTGACCCGTCAGTCAGCCTGGGAGTCATAAATCCAGGATCTTGTACCTGGCTGCTTTCGGTCAATAGGAGCTATTTGTTGCCCGATGCCACACTCCATCACCGATCGGCAATCAAAACGACTTATCGGGGCAGATCCCCCGATCGGGTAAAATATTGGCAGTACGCAGACAACAATAGCTATAGGTCAACAGCCGAACGCAAAGCGGGCTCGGTGAGCGCGGCGTTCGGCTAGTAGGGATTTGATACGCGAGCGATCGCAACTTCAACACTCCCGCCGGCGTGGCGAGGCCCAAAAATTGGCGAGGCCAATTAGTCCCGATGGCCTTAAGAAAAAAGTAAATTGAGTCTAACGTCACATTCTCTTTCTTTATAACTCTGTATCGTGAAGGAAAATCAACCAATGTACAGCCCAAGCATATCTGGTGTGGCGGCCAACTCAGAATCAGGCAGCCGCATCTTTGTTTACGAAGTGGAGGGTATGCGTCAGAGCCAAGCAACTGACCAAATAAGTAACCCGATTCGCCGTAGCGGCAGCGTATTTATCTCCGTGCCCTACGATCGCATGAATCAGGAAATGCGCCGGATTGCTCGGATGGGTGGAAGAATTGTCAGCATCCGCCCCTCAAACAGCGCTCCCGAAACAAATGGCAAAGTCGCACCAGAAGCAGGGCTACAGAGTCAGAAATCTGGAGAAGAAACTAAGCCCATGACTCAAGCCAAGGAAAAAGTTCAGGTTCCTGTCAACCTCTACAAACCGGCCAATCCCTATATTGGTAAGTGCATTTCTACAGAAGAATTAGTCAGAGAAGGCGGCGACGGCACAGTTCGCCACGTCACCTTCGACATTTCTGGAGGCAATTTGCACTATCTCGAAGGTCAAAGTATCGGGATTATTCCTGATGGCACGGATAAAAACGGCAAACCTCACAAAATTCGGCTTTACTCGATCGCCTCCACCCGTCACGGCGACCACCTCGACGACAAAACAGTCTCGCTGTGCGTCCGCCGCCTAGAGTACAAAAGCCCAGAGACTGGCGAACAAGTGTTCGGCGTTTGTTCGACTTTTCTCACCGGTTTGCAACCGGGGGATGATGTCAAAATCACCGGCCCCGTAGGCAAGGAAATGCTGTTGCCCGACGACGAGGAAGCCACCATTATTATGATGGGTACCGGTACGGGTATTGCTCCTTTCCGGGCTTATTTGTGGCGGATGTTTAAAGAAAACAATCCCGATTACAAATTCAAAGGTTTAGCTTGGCTGTTCTTTGGAGTTGCTTACACTCCCAACATTCTTTATAAGGAAGAGTTGGAACAATTGCAGCGCGAGTTCCCCGATAATTTCCGCTTGACTTATGCCATCAGCCGCGAGCAAAAGAATGTTGACGGCGGCAAGATGTACATTCAAAACCGGATTCAAGAGAACGCAGACCAATTGTGGGAATTGGTTCAAAAGCCGAATACTCACACTTATATCTGCGGTTTGAAGGGTATGGAAGGCGGAATTGATGAGGGAATGTCGGCCGCGGCTGGCAAGTACGGCGTTGACTGGGCTGGCTATCAGAAACAGTTGAAAAAAGACCACCGTTGGCACGTTGAAACTTATTAATGTGTTACCTGATTTAATCTGATTTGTAGGGTGGGCTGAGCTCGCCCTACAATTTTTGAAACAGTTTTGAGGCTGGAGGGGCTGGTTCACCCAATACAAGTGTAAAATATACAGTAAGCTCACCGAAAAAGGGAGATAACTGACATGGTTATAACTTCTACCCAAAAACTCACCTTTGAAGAATATCTGAACTATCAGGGAGAATCAGGTGTTTGTTATGAATTATATCGGGGCAATCTGATTGAAATGCCAACACCTACAGCAATACATATCAAAATTTGTGAATTTTTAGTTTATCAGTTCCGGCGCTTCTTTGCAGCACACAACCTACCGATAGTTGCAATTGTGACTGCCGCCGTCCGAACTGAGGAAAACTCTTGTCGGGTTCCTGATGTGGTGATTTGCACTCAGAGTCTGTGGGAACAAGTCGGCGCGCAACCTGGTTCTGCAGTGCTGGAATTTGAAGAAAAACCGCTGTTAGTTATCGAAGTTACCAGTCAAAATTGGCGGGACGACTACATTCGCAAACGGGCAGAATATGACTTAATTGATATCCCTGAATATTGGATTGTAGACCCAAATCAACCGAAAATACGAGTATGCAGTCGCCCGGAAAATGAAGGCAGTTATTCTCATCAGGAATTTTTGCCGGGACAGCAAGTTCAGTCTGTACAGTTCGCTGAATTTATTTTATCGGTTAATCAAGTGCTATGTCCGCCCCTAGTTGAAGATTTAATTCGAGAAGAACAAGCACAGCTACAGCAACTAGGACAGCAAAATGAGCAACTAGAACAGCAAAATCAGCAACTAGAACAGCAAAATCAGCAACTAGAACAGCAAGTTAATGCCGAAAGGCAGCGGGCCGAAAGATTGGCGCAGCGGCTGCGAGAAATGGGGATAGAGATGGATACAGAACTTTAAATTGCCATGTAAAATCTGGATTAATTAGTCATGTAGATCCCGGACTTTTTTAAGAAGTCGGGTCTCTGGGTATTCAGTGAAGCCACGGTTATCATACAATGATTCTAGATGAAGTGAGTTTCTACGGGTCAAAGTCGTGGCTTTCAAAATTGGTTTGCTAGGTTTGGGTACAGTTGGTGCGGGAACAGCAGAGATTTTGCTCTCCCCAGATGGCCGCCATCCGCTGTTGCAGGAATTGGAAATCTATCGGGTGGGAGTGCGCGATATTTCTCGAACTCGGTCTTTACAATTGCCAGAAAATGTGCTGACAACTGACCTAGAAGCGATCGCAACTGACCCGGAAATTGATATTGTAGTAGAATTGATTGGCGGATTGGAACCGGCGCGATCGCTCATTTTACAAGCTATTGCCAGCGGCAAGCACGTCGTCACTGCCAACAAAGCAGTTATCGCCCGCTACGGTAATGAAATCTTCGAGGCCGCCAACAAAAAAGGCGTTTACGTAATGCTAGAAGCTGCTGTCGGCGGCGGCATTCCAGTCATTCAAAGCCTCAAACAATCTTTAGGTGCAAACCGCATTCAAACTGTCACCGGCATCGTCAACGGCACAACTAATTACATCCTGACGCGGATGCAAACAGAAGGCGCAGACTTTGCCGAAGTGCTCGCCGACGCTCAGCAATTAGGTTATGCTGAAGCTGACCCCACAGCAGATGTAGATGGATTAGATGCTGCCGATAAAATTGCTATTTTAGCCTCGCTAGCTTTTGGCGGACGCATCAAATTAGCAGATGTTCACTGCGAAGGTATCAGAAAAGTTAGTGCGGCGGATATTGACTACGCCGACAAGCTGGGATTTGTGATTAAATTGTTGGCTATTGCTCAAGAAACATCCCGCTACAATGGCAAGCAAGCTGAGGGAGAAAGCGAACTGCTGTCAATTCGAGTGCATCCGAGTTTTGTGCCAAAAACTCATCCGCTGGCGAGTGTTAACGGGGTTTACAATGCAATTTTAGTCGAAGGAGAGCCGATCGGGCAATTGATGCTGTACGGGCGCGGCGCCGGTGCAGGCCCAACAGCTAGCGCGGTAGTATCCGACATTATGAATGTGGCTGCCATCCTGAAAACCGAAACAGTTCCGATTCCCCATCCTTTGCTGAGTTGCAGTCACCAACACTACTGCAAAATTGCTCCGATGCAGGAACTTGTTACTCGCTTTTACGCCCGTTTTCTGACGCGCGATACTCCGGGGGTAATTGGCAAACTCGGCACTTGTTTCGGCAACCACAAAGTTAGTTTGGAATCAGTTGTGCAGACGGGAATTCACGGCGATTTAGCAGAAATTGTCGTCGTGACTCACGATGTTAGGGAAGGTAATTTTCAACAAGCACTCGATGAAATTCGCGCGCTGGAAGCAGTCGATAGTATTGCTAGCACGTTGCGAGTTTTGTAAAAGTGATTTGCTAGGGGCGGGTTTCACATACACTATTTGCCAATAATTGACAATCTATAAAACCCGCCCTCGCCCAACGATAAATCCCGATGTACATTTTTCGCATTTGATATACGTGGGGGCGGGTTTATGTAGATTTTTTGTGGTAATTAAATATTGTTGGTAAAACCCGCCCCTAACAAATAATGAAAACTAGAGAATTGGATTTTGTCGATGTGTTGTGCGGTGGCGGGTTTATGTTGATTTTTTGTACTTATTAAATATTGTTGGTAAAACCCGCCCCTACCAGATAATGAAAGGAACAGAATTCGATTTTGTCGATCGCAAAACGGGAAGGCATTTGCTAGATTCCCTGTATGAAAAGTTTGCCAAACCCCAACTGCACGATACTTTTAAACCCAATAATCCTTCAATTTACATTCGGCACGGGGAAGGGCAAGTTATTGATGGAAATTATATCATAGAAAAAGTGTTTGAAGACTCTCGCACGGGTTTTTATGCTGAAAGTCGCGTTCCCATTTCTGGCAATAACCCGCCTGTTTTAGTGATTCGCGGCTACGGTTCTTGGTATCCTTTCGAGCGCGTTTTGGAAGATACGCCCGATGTATTTATGGCAAAACTAGAACGCCAGTTAAAATCGGCGCAAACTGTAGGTGCTATTGATTGGATAAAGCAGCAATTTCACAGCGGGAATCCGCCCGATGTCATCGGAGAAAGTTTGGGCGGCAAAGTTGCTCAGCAAATAGCAGCAAAATACCCGGATTATATTAGATCCACTGTAATTTTTAATTCTTTGGGCGTTTCGGAAAAGTTAGCTAAAACTTCCACGGCTAACAATGTTTTTCACTACTTTACTTTAGGCGAAAGGTATGCTTTCTGGGCAAATGAAGGGGATTACATACCGGGAACGATTTTTGTGATTTCCCAGAAGGGTAACAACTGTTGTTATAAAATCGAGGAGGCGATCGTCCGAATGGCGCGTTTTGAAGGCAAGTTTCTCAAAAGGCGCGCGATTGTGGCAATATTGGCTCAGTTGCTTTTGCTAAACAGACACAATGCGATCGTCCTCAACAAACGGCGGGCAGTAGTCGTTGAGATCGATCGCACTCAATTGCAAGTTTTCCGAAAAAAGCGCTTTGTTTAAACTCAGATAGAATGGCTTCACGCCGCAGATGGCTGGTTTTCCCGCGCTGCGACGGCGAGAAGCAGACAAAGTGCTGCGATCGCTATTAGCAAAATTGTAACATCTCGATCGCCAAACAAGCATCTAAATCTAGCTGCGTGCATCTGCGGTTAATAATTCTCTGTTAAATATTTTACACAAATTCTCCCTTAGCAACCATCACCACCTTACCGCCCACCAAAACTGCTATTTCCCCGTTATTTTGGGCGGCTTGTAACAACAGCAAAGAAGGTCGATCGATTTCATAACCCTGCTCAACTCTGACATCAATCTTTGCTGACCCATAATAAGCGTATTCTACCAAATATCCAGCCAAACAGCCGTTAGCACTGCCAGTCGCCGGATCTTCAGGAATCCCTAATGAATGGGCAAAAACTCGCACGCTTAAATCATTAATGTCGCTGTAAGTTTCTGGGCAAAATATCAAAATTTCTTTCGCTGACCTTGTATCAACTAGCTCAAAATATTTATCTAAGTTGACCTGAGCTTTTTTGAGCGAAGCGAGAGTTTTTAATGGGACAATTATAAACGGCACTCCGGTCGAAACTTCTTGAATTGGGAAGTTGGAATCAATTTCATCGGGTTCTAAATTCAAGACATTTGCCAGACTTTCGGCTGATAAAACTTGACCAAAACTAGGCGGATTTTGTCGCATCCACAAAATCTCGGCCGATTCATTGTGATAATTAAAAGTAACGGGAATTTGACCGACGGCTAGATTGAGAATTACTCGATCGACCTTTTCGCGAATAATCTCTTGCTGCAACACAAACGCAGTGCCCAAAGTCGGATGACCGGCAAAGGGCAATTCCTTCTTGGGCGTGAATATCCGCACGTCATAGCCACCATCTCGCGGATCGGGCGATCGAATAAACGTAGTTTCTGAATAATTGATTTCCCTCGCTATCTGTAGCATTTGGGCCTCAGATAGTTCGGCAACTCCCGCACCGCAAAATACAGCTAGTTGATTGCCAGCATATTTTGACTCCGCAAACACGTCAACTATATAAAAATTCACATTTCCCTCGTTCAACAGTAGTTTGTGTTTCTTGTTACCAGGCAGAGCCTGGTAACAGAGATCCAGAGGCTCCGCCTCACTATTTCAAACAGCGAATTGCTTCCAACATTCCCCTGGCTTTATTGAGCGTTTCCTCATATTCCATATCCGGGTTAGAATCTGCCACCAAACCAGCACCTGCTTGCACAGAAACCGAATGTTTATCGCCTCCTTGAGAACGAACAACCATAGTCCGAATTGTGATCGCACTATTCAATTGTCCCTCAAAATCATAATACCCGTAAACCCCAGAATAGGGCCCCCGGCGGCAACCTTCCAACTCGTGCACAATCTCCATCGCCCGAATCTTCGGAGCACCGCTAACAGTACCCGCAGGAAAACCAGCTTTCAACAAATCCCAAGCTGTCTTATCCTCAGCCAATTCTCCCACCACATTGCTCACAATGTGCATGACGTGAGAATAACGCTCAATTTCCATTAATTCGTCAACTTTTACCGTACCGTTTCTGCAAACTCTGCCTAAATCGTTCCTCCCCAAATCAACTAACATGACGTGTTCCGCAATTTCCTTCGGATCTTGCAGCAATTCAGCAGCCAAAGCATCATCTTCTTGAGGAGTTTTACCTCGGCGGCGAGTGCCGGCGATTGGTCGCAAAGTTGCAATCTTTTTACCATCAGCAGTGTTTTCCGCCTTCACCATAATTTCGGGACTCGAACCGATAATCTGCCAATCTCCGAAATGAAAATAAGCCATGTACGGAGAAGGATTAATTAGACGCAAAGAGCGGTAAAGTGCAAAAGAATCGCCACTGTATTCAGCCTCTAATCGCTGCGAAATAACTACTTGAAAAATATCTCCCGCTTTGATATAATCCTTAGCCTTTAAAACATTGGCACAATACTTTTCACGGGTAATATTGCTCGTGTAAGCCAATTCTGTATTTCCGGTTGTGGAACGGTCATCTTGCCCGTTATTGGGAGGTGTCCATTCTATGAGAGTAGATTGCCGGGAAAGCGGCGATTGCAGCTTCTGAACTAAGTTGCCAACGCGATCGCACGCTTGCTGATAAGCATCGGCAAAATCAACGCCAACCTCGCGCAAATCGGCATAGGCGACGGCCCAAATTTTCCGCTTCACCTGGTCGAAAATCAGCAAATTATCCACCTGCATCCACAATCCATCCGGCAAATCATTCTCACTGGCTGGATGCACAGGAACTCGCGGTTCTATCCACTTAATTAACTCGTAACCCCAAAAACCGAATAGCCCGCCAATTCCCGGCGGTAACTGTGGCAATTTCACCGGTTGATAAGACTGCAAACATTCTGTTAAAGCTACAAACGGATCGCCCGTAAATACTTTTTCGGAACCGTCACGGTAAACTTGAGTTGTGCGAGATCCCCTTGCCTCCAAAATCCACAACGGATCGCACCCTAAGAAACTATAACGCCCAAGTTTTTCCCCACCTTCGACAGACTCTAGCAGAAAACTGTAAGGTTGACCCGCACAAACCCGATACCACGCAGACACCGGCGTATCCAAATCAGCAACCCATTCTTGATACACGGGTACAAAATTGCCTTGTGTCGCCAGTTCCGAGAATTGTGAGAAATCGGGAAATATCATATATATCAGAAGGAAGAAGGAAGAAGGAAGAAGGAAGAGGGAAGAGGAAAGAGGAAAAATGCAATCCTGGCAATAATTTCAGCGATTAAAAGCGTCCTCACCGTCTTGGGATCAATAAACAAAAGACGGAAAGCAACATCCCTCCGGCGACTGATACTCGCCAAGTGCCATCACCGCCATCGGCTTGAGGGCGCGCAGCCCCTCTTGCAAGCACCAGCGAAACAAACTTGGGTACCTCAGCGGCAAGTGAAAAGAAAGCAATTCTTGGGAATTGTACGCAGCAGCCCCCAACAGTAAAGCCTGCATATCCGCCTCAGTTTCCGCGACGCTGTGGCTCAAAGCCGACACCGCACAAGTATAAGCCACAATCCGACCTTGTTTGCAAGCAACGAATGGAGAAAAGAAATTCAGGGCGTCTTCAATCTCCGAAATTCGATCGCACCCGCACAGTGTTTCGCACAAAGCAGCACATTCACCAACATCCTCACTAGCCATCGGGCGCACCTCAAACCCATGCGGAGGCTGGCTGCGAAACTTCCCTTCCATTAACACGAAAGGTTCCTTCACCTCAAAACCCAAAGAAGCGTACAGCGACAGCGACGCCATATTAAAAGATTCTTGAACCAAACGGATACCCACAGCGTCCTGTCCGCGTTCCAGCAAAGCTTTCATGATTTCCCGCCCCGTGCCGCGGCCTTGAAAAGTTCGATCGACACTGACGGGCCCGATACCGCGAATCGGGTTGCGTTCGTCCATAAACCCGCAGCCGACAACCGCACCGGAGCTCTCGGCTACTATGCCAAAAAATACCGGACTTTCGATCACAAGACCAATAATTTCAGTTGAAAACTCCAGCGTCGGAAAATCTGTAGGGAATTGATGGCGATCGGAAATATCTTTAAAAGCTTCATAATTAATGCGAGCGCAAACATCGATATCAGAAGGCTGCGCTCGCCTGATTGCGAGATTCATCAGAACTATGGGTTTGAAACCTCGTCCTTTTAGGACGGCTTTACGTTGAATTGAATCCCCTCGCGGGGTGGAGGGGTATGGTTGCCCCTCCCGTGAGGTATGGTTGCCTCAATCTCTTTTCGGAGTAAAGTTAGCTTCGCCAAAGTTTTAAGAGCTTGTTAGGTTGAAAGCACTGTTCCAGTGACCTTAGAACTGTTTAACTCTCAACGACAGAGCAAGGGACTAGCTACGCATCCCAGGGTGTCGTGACTCAAAAAACGTAGTCAGTTAAGACTCAGGCCCGTCAGAACGGCTTGTTAGATTTCTCCTTCAAGCCTCATGCCTTTAGGCTGAGGTTCCTGACTTTTAATTTAACGATTAACTTTTAATTATATTTGAAGTTTGCAGTAGTATTCGGGTGCTGCGACCGACGGCCTCGGACGCCCGAATACTACTGCAATAACAAGTTTACAAGCTGAGCCTTACAGGAAATATTACCTATGTTTTGCTCAGCCATGCACTCATTGTCTAAGGATCGAAAGTCTTCTTACCGCTGAACTTGAGCTTAGCCGGATTTGGATTGCTGCCAATATTGCGGTCAATCTTACCGTTGTAGGGACGACCTTCGTTCACCTTCTCAGGGAACACGCCATCCTTGGGATGCAGGTACTCAGTAGTACCGTCTGGAAACACGCGGTAAATTTTGTAGTTGGTGATTTTGAATTTAGCCCGCAGTTGCTGGCCGCCCAAAGCGATGCACTGCTCCTTCCGGGGCAGATGCAGCAAGTTGTCGCCTTGACGCATAATCGCAGCGCCACCCGTAGGCATTTCAAACACCTGCTCCTTGGGGCTAGTCCAAGTGATAGCGTACTTCTCTTCAACTAGCGCCTTGGTCAGCAAGCCGCCTGTGCTGCCGCCGAAGATTGGGGGTTGTCCAGTAAGTTGTTCGGCCATAGATATATCCAAAGGATTTTTACGGCATCGTATCATCGAGACTGCACGCTGTTCTCGAAATTGTAAGGAAAATTAACAGTTTTTTGGCGATCGATCTTTTCTGATAATTGATAATTAGTAATTAATAATTGATAATTGGTAATTTCCACCAAAGTTATAAAACCAAATTAGGCAGCACGAATCCCGAAAAAATCATCAAAAAAAAACAGCAATTATTCTGGTGCTTGTGGGGCACCCGAATAATCGCACATTCCCCCAATTTCCCCCCACACACGATCGCACAATTTACCGCGTCAACCCTAAGTCAAGAACCACTTAGGGTCATAGCCGCGCGGAATTTGGCTCAAAGCAGTCCAAGTTTCTTGATTGACAATCCCGTCGGCCTGAATCCCAAAGCTTTTTTGAAATGCGCGAACAGCTTTGTCCGTCAAAGTAGCAAAGTCGCCGTCAACTTTACCGCCATAATGCTGGGAAGTTTTGAGAACTTCCTGAACAGTAGCGACTGCTTCCCCAGAACTGCCGAATTTGAGTATCGGCATATTAACTGGAGCTGCAGTATAAAGCGCCTGCCAAGTCAGCGGCCCGACAATGCCGTCCGGCGACAAGAAAACCCGAAACTGAAACAGTTTCACAGAAAATTCAACTGCTTTGTTAAAAATTCCTTTAGCAGGATGCCGATAAAGTTGTAACTTGGTTAGCAGTTGTTCGAGTTCCAATACCGCTTTACCTTGAGAACCTAATTGTAGTTGTGGCTTTTTGGCCATAGGTTGAGTAGATTTCATCTGGCTTGTAGGTGACATAATCGATTTTCCTACCCTCTAGGTTTGAGTATTCTTCTGGGAAAAAACTTTTTCCGGGCGAAACATTTGCCTTCTCAACTTTTCACGAATCAACACTGGCCTCGGCAGTGCCTCAACAGATTCGAGCGACTTTTACCATCTCGCGACTTGTGGACAAGAGACTTATACCATTTTAGATTTTAGATTTTAGATTTTAGATTCGGCATGACTGATTACTATGGGGGTTTGCAGCTTACCTACAGTTGGATTATTTTTTTAAACTGATATTAATTTTGGGCAGCCTCCCTAGGTATTCTGTCGCCAAACCGGGTTTAAGACGGCAAGCGCATCCTGAATCTGCTTTGATACTTTCGATTTTAAATCTGAACAGCGCGTAGCCACATCACCTTTAAGGCTGATCTCACAGGGTGAGGATTGAGGCTGATCTCCTTGACCTTTGCATCGGAATTATTCATCTCTCTCTTCTCTTTCTCTGCGAGCTCTGCGTTCTCTGTGGTTAAATCCTTCCGATGCAATCGGCATTAATATTAGTCGTTAAGTCCGACAGGGGTTGAAACAAGAGCCTCATAGCTCAAGTCGTCTCAAGACGACTGTAGATTAGTATTTGATATCAAGTCCGGCGTAAATAGCCCCTCATATCAAATTTGTTAGCAGCGGATTTGATATCATGCCAGCGCAGCCGGATTTGATATCACTCGATCGATACTTGCGCGCTCAGACGCCCACCAACCCGGTTTTTTACAGTATATTCCATGTATAGCAATCCTTGCAGGAGTCGTAAATTTTTGACCCCACCCCAACCCTCCCCTTATCAAGGGGAGGGAGTAAGAAATTCACAAATGATTTAGCATGGCTATAGATGTAGATCGCGATCAACCGGGTTTCGAGCAACAGAATCAGTAATGATGCGAGAACTGTAAAGAAACCCGGTTAGGAGTGTGTACTTCCTAAAGCTGGAATACGCTGTATCCATTGACTCTAAACAGTGGGAATAGTAAAGTGAAATTCACTTCCTCGGTCTTTTCCTGCGGAATCTACCCAAATTTTACCGCCCCAGCCGGCAACAATCTGTTTGCAAATTGCTAATCCCAAACCGGTACCGCCGGCGCTGCGGCGCAAAGCTCCTTCTTCTTGATAAAATCGATCGAACACTACTTTTAAACTGTTCGCCTCTATCCCCCTCCCCGTATCGGCTACGAGCACTTCCACCATCCGAGAACCGTTGCATTTGGCTCTTATGGTGACGCTTCCTTGAGGTGTGGTGAATTTGCAAGCGTTGTCTAGCAGTTTGGAGAGCACCTCCACCAACCACTCTCCGTCAGCTTGCACTAAAGGCAATTCTGCCGACACCTCGGCGATAATTTCCGGTAACTGTCGATCAACCGTGCGCGAGCGCACGCTGCTGAGGGCTAAATCCACGCATTCTTGCAGCGTCAGCGATTCTACATTCCATTGGACTCGCCCGCTTTCTAAGTGAGAAAGAGTTAAGAAATCCTGCACGAGTTTCCGCATTCGATCGGCATCGCCGAGGGCTGTTTCTAACATGATTTGCCGCAATTGGGCAGGCATATCGGGTTCGGAGTTCAAACTTTCCAAACACACTTGAATCGTAGAAAGAGGGGTGCGGAGTTCGTGTCCGGTGATGGCAATTAGATTGCTGCGAGTGCGGTCTAATGCTTCTAATTGTTGGTTGAGTTCTTCTAAATGAGCGTAGGTTTCTGCTTGAATTAAGGCTGCTCCGAGTTGGGTGGCGATCGCCTCTACTAAAGCAATTTCGTCTTCTTCCCAAGCCAAAGTCGAGCGGCACTGGTGCATTTCCACCATGCCCAAAACCCGCCCCTGATAAAGCACTGGCACCATTAACCAAGAGACAATTTGCCAATTTTTTACAGTTTTTTCCAGGAATTGTGTATTGACAATCAGTGGGTGTTGTGCTGTGTCTTGGATGTAAACTCGCTCTTGCCGCGCCACCGCGTCGCTCCATATTTGATTTTCCTGCAACAGCCAAGTCTGATCCAGCATGGAACTAGCGCCGGGAGCCAAAAACTCGCGATCTATTTTGACCGCCACATCTGTGGCCTTGCACCGATAAATCAAACATCGGCTTGCTGACAGGGCAGTGCCGAGTTCTTGCACTGCGACTTCGACGATTTCTTGTGGGTTGAGAGACTGCCGCATTGCCGTGGTAATTAAGTTTACCAGGCGTTCTTTACGTTCCTGAGCGGCGATGGCGCTGTATGCTTTGAGCAGTTTGTGCTGGCCTGCTTGCAAGTAGGTTACTAAGCGTTCGGTAAAAGCATCGCTCAATTTTGGATTGGGAATTTTTGAGTTTTTTCTCGTACTTATGTCGGGTTTGGCGGCTTTGGATGTGGCGGATTTCCTCGTTTTTTTCGGTGTTTTGAGTTTGTAAGTCGTTCGCGCTCGATCAATCTTTTCGGCCAATTCCGGGCGATATTTGACAATTCTATCTAGCAATAATGCGGCCGCTTTGGAGCTTACCTCGCGATCGAACGTCCAAATTCCTTCAAATCTGCGAGCTTGATCCATTAACAGTTGCCCGCGATCGTCCTGGTTGTCGATCGGCACAATTTTTTCTTGACAAATCAGGCAAGTTGAGTAGTGTTCCCCCAGTACCACTAAGTGCCACTCTTTGCTTAATCCGTCCTCCGGTGCAAACGCCACAGTTTCGTGACACTCCGAAGCATTTTTAAAGTCAGTTTCCGGTGCTGCCAGCACGTATACCTGAGACGAGCGTGAGGCAATTCGCCGGTAGCGGTGAGCTTCCTGGCGGTAGAAGCGCTCTCGCTGAAAGCTGGCAATCACTAGCGGTTCGTCGTCGGAACCCGCCAAAACTAAGTCTTCCATCGCGTGAGACAAGGCTGTCATGGAAGATTTGAAATAAATTTGTGCCCGCAGTTGGGGCAAAGCTTGCAGAAGTTCTGCCAGTAGCGAAATAGGGACGATCATCTAGCCTTAAACGTGCATTTTTGCCGATGACAAAACAGGATCGATAGGAGGTTTAGAGCGATCCCTTTTCAGTATCTGATACATTTATGCTTCATAACACGACTGTTTAAGTCATATCATGCTAGCAATAGCACTTAGACGAATCTAAGCAGAGGTATGCCTCCAAGACCTTGAGTTCATCCCAAAGTCACCTGTTTTTACCTCTAGGTTTTGACGCCAACTCATCTATTCAGGCTGGGATTCGGGCGTTAGCACTCTCACCATTCAGACTTGTTAGGCACCGCTTGCGGATCTCTTGCATTATACTATTCTTGAGCTACTTGATATCAGTGCTATCTTTATCGGTTTTTGGCGAACCGGTTTTTGGCGAACCGGTTTTTGGCGATCGATCTGGCTAATCGGCAATTAAACTTTCAAAAATCACAAATAATTGGCCATTAGTTAAAAACTAACGACCAATTATTTGGAGGACTTATGCCAAGAAACCCAGTTTTTACCCACAATCTATGAATAAACCGGGTTTCTGACACCTAACGTGTAAGTCCTATATTTTTTTGAGGCATCGCGCCTGAGTATAAATGCTGCGGCTGTGGTTTGATCAGGCTAGTTCGCCCCCTTCGTCGTTGCCGCCCGGAGATGATTTGTAGAGAGCATCTAATTGTTCGCGGGCGTCTTGGACAGTCAGCGAACGCATCACTAACAGCGGCTCATTGACAATATTTCCGTGTTCGTCTAAAAGTTCTGGATGCGGTACAGATTGAGAGCGAGGATAGGATGCGTGGCGATTATTTGCCCTGAATTGTTGAGGGCGCTGGGATTCCATACCAACGGTGACTAGACTGCGGATTAAGTTACCGACTGCCAGAAAGGCAAGAACGGTAAAAGCTAAAATATAAAGCAAGTGCAACATTATCTTCTCCTCCGGGCTAAACAGCCACACAGCAATTTACAAATGTGTTTCAGAAAGTATTGACACTCCCGGCCGTAAACGCGGGGATTCTTGGTTCACTGACATACCTTTAAACTATTCATCCCTTCGGCAATATTTAAACCACAAACCCGTCCAATTGAACGAAGCTTCCAGCCTAATTTGAATAGTCCCAGAGGGCTTGTCTCCCCAAGCGTTAAGGGATCATTCCCTTTGTTCCCGTATGCCCTACGGTACATCTAACTACTAAGATTTTGAGTTTTGTGGTATGGGTGCGCGATGGCTACCCTAGCTATGTTTTTGTGGTTTTCGCCACCCACGAGACATTATTGTTTCTCAAGCGGGTCATTTTGGGGTTGGTTATCCATTCGATGCTCGCGGTTATTCTACCTGTATCTATTTGTAGTATAGGGTACTATTTGGGAAACTTTTAGAACTTTTTGGAAATAAAGCCTTCCTAAAAGGACGGGGTTTTAAACCCAATTTTCTGATAACTTATTAACTGGAAATCTGTTTTAGGTTGTCAAGTGGGCCGCCACATTTCCTCATGTTTGGGATTTGACTGCAAGTTTAACTTGAACTCGCTTCCTTATTTTTCAGGGGGAGCTGATTGCAATGAGCGAAAGCGCGCCGATACTTGCCAGCATTCGGCGAGCAGTCTGTGCCACGGCATCAGTGCTGCTGTTTCAATCCCAACTTGACCTCCGGTTGCTTGAAATAGAGCTGTAGCCGCGCCTACTTCTTGCTGAGCCTGTTTGACTCGCGCCAGCAAGTCAGATTGATCTTCGTCGCCCAGAAAGGGAATTTCTTCAGTTTCTAAGAGCTTTGCCGATCGAGCGAACCAGTAATTGAAATCCTCTAACAGCGGTTCCAGTAACGCTTTGAGCAATTCTGGTTCTGGCAAATTGGAATTAAGCATGGATCAAAATTGGGTTATTTATCTATTATAGTCTTAGACAGCGTTTACAAATTGTAACATATTTTTAACAAAAATTCAATAATTTAACAACAATTAGCAGGTGGGTGTAAATAAATTTAACTGTGCCAGCAGCGATTTTTGAGTGGAAATCCCCAAATTGTGCAATATCGGCTCAGGCTCGCTAGCAATAGCTCATAGCAGAAGGAAGTTCGGCAAGGGATTCGCTTTCTTCGGCTGTAACGGATGTAACGGATGAAAGGAAGAAGAAAGAAGGAAGAAAAAAACTATGCCCAATGCCCAATGCCCAATGCCCAATGCCCAGAATGACCTAATTTCCCGGAGTGTCCCCCAGCCGGAAGTCGGCGCTTGCTGTCCCAATCTGAGTAAGATAGAAGCAACTGCAACTAAATTAATTGCTAATTCAGCCGATGTCTAGCTCAGAATCCATGTCCGCTCCAGAAGAGTCCGTTAAGATTGAGTTGCCCCGCACGAGTGAGTCGGAGCCACTAAAAAAAATTCGCCACACCACCTCCCACGTTATGGCGATGGCGGTGCAGAAGTTATTTCCCAAGGCGCAAGTGACCATTGGCCCTTGGATTGAAAACGGTTTCTATTATGACTTTGACACTCCTGAACCTTTTACGGAACAGGATTTAAAAGCCATTAAAAAAGAGATGATCAAAATCATCAACCGTAAATTGCCTGTAATTCGGGAAGAAGTCAGCCGCGAGGAAGCGGAACGTAGAATTAAGGAGATTAACGAACCTTACAAATTAGAAATTTTAGAAGGTTTGATCGAACCGATTACTCTTTACCATTTGGGCGAGGAATGGTGGGATTTGTGCGCCGGGCCTCACTTGGATAATACCAGTGAGTTGAATCCAAAGGCGATCGAGCTAGAAAGCCTAGCAGGCGCGTACTGGCGCGGCGACGAAACCAAAGCTCAGTTACAGCGCATTTACGGCACTGCTTGGGAAACCCCCGAACAATTAGCAGCATACAAACACCGCAAAGAAGAAGCATTAAGGCGCGATCACCGCAAATTAGGCAAAGAATTAGGCTTGTTTATCTTTGCCGATCCGGTGGGGCCTGGTTTGCCTTTGTGGACGCCCAAAGGCACTATTGTGAGAAGTTTGCTTGAAGATTTCCTCAAAAAGGAACAGGTAAAACGCGGCTATCAGCAAGTTGTTACCCCGCACATCGCCAGAGTCGATTTGTTCAAAATCTCAGGACACTGGCCTTACTACAAAGATGATATGTTTCCGCTGATGGCCGAGGATGAGGAAGCGGCACAATCACAGCAAGGTTTTGTACTCAAACCGATGAATTGTCCCTTCCACATTCAAATTTACAAAAGCGAATTGCGTTCCTATCGAGAATTGCCGATGCGCTTGGCGGAATTCGGCACAGTTTACCGCTACGAACAGTCCGGTGAATTGGGAGGTTTAACGCGAGTTCGCGGGTTTACGCAGGATGATTCCCACCTGTTCGTGACGCCGGAACAGTTGGATCAAGAATTTTTAAATGTGGTGGATTTAACGCTGTCCGTATTTAAGAGTTTGCAGCTAAAAAATTTCAGAGTTAGACTCAGTTTCCGCGACCCAGAATCTGATAAATACATCGGTTCCGATGAAGCTTGGGAAAAATCTCAAGGTGCAATCCGCCGCGCGGTGGAAACTTTGGGAATGAATTATTTTGAGGGAATTGGCGAGGCGGCTTTTTATGGCCCGAAACTCGATTTCATTTTCCAAGATGTTTTGGATAGAGAATGGCAATTAGGAACTGTTCAGGTAGATTATAATTTGCCCGAACGTTTTGATTTGGAATACGTTGCTGAAGACGGCATTCGCAAGCGTCCGGTGATGATTCACCGCGCTCCTTTCGGTTCTTTGGAACGCTTGATCGGGATTTTGATCGAGCAGTATGCGGGCGATTTTCCGCTGTGGTTGGCGCCGATTCAGGTGCGGTTGTTGCCTGTCAGCGCGGAGTTTTTGCCGTTTGCAAAGGAAGTGGCGGCGAAGATGAAGGCGCTAAATATTCGCGCAGAAGCTGATGAGGATAGCGAGCGTTTGGGCAAGTTGATTCGCAATGCTGAGAAGGATAAAATTCCGGTGATGGGTGTTGTGGGTGCGAAGGAAGTTGAGGCGAATAGTTTGAATATTCGGACTCGTGCTTCTGGGGAGTTGGGGGCGATTTCGGTTGATGAAGTGATTGGGAGGTTGCAGGCGGCTATTAGTAGTTACGGCAATTTTTAGGGGATTTTAATCGCAGATGCACGCGGATTAACGCAGATGATATTTTGATATTGTCTGCGTTTTTTTAAGTGAGCTGCTAAAATAGTAGTGGTAAACGGAAAGTACGCTCATGCCTAATCCATTTCCGGGGATGAATCCTTATTTAGAACATCCTGATTTTTGGCCAGAAGTCTATCATTTACTGATTAGTGTGATTAAGGAGTCGTTAACTCCGCAATTGCGCCCTAAATACCGCGTCGCTATTGAAAAGCGAATTTACGAAATCAAAGGTGAAAATTCTCTATTAGTAGCGATTCCTGATGTCTCTATCCAACAGAAACGCCGTCCCACAAGTGCGATCGCATCTAATGCTGTCGCCGTCGCTTCCCGAACTGTGCAGCCTTTAAAAGTGAGAATCCCAGTGTCGGAAGAATTTAGGGAAGGATATTTAGAAGTAATCGATATGACAACCAAGGAAGTTGTCACGGTTCTTGAAGTGCTTTCGCCTGCAAATAAACGCCGGGGGGAAGGTCGAGAAAAGTATGACAATAAGCGAAATAAAATATTTGATAGCAATACCCATTTAGTCGAAATAGACTTGTTGCGGGGTGGGGAACCTTTGCCAGTTTTCGGACATTCCCATAAAAGCGACTGCCGCGTTTTAGTCAGCCGCAGCAATCAACGCCTGATCGCAGATTTATACTTATTTAACCTTCCCGATACAATTCCTGCATTTCCCTTGCCTTTGCGTCCAGAAGATGTAGAGCCTGTTCTGGATTTACAGGCGCTGATTAATCAAGTATACGATCGCGCCGGTTATGATTTTGAAATTGATTACACAGCCGATGCAGTGCCCCCGCTGTCAGAAACGGATGCTGTTTGGGCCGATTCTCTGTTGCGGGACAGAGCGTTAAGGGGATAATAGAAGTAGGTAAATTAACCGGAGCTAGATTAATGCCTAATCCATTTCCAGGGATGAATCCTTATTTAGAAAGTCCTGAATTATGGCCTCAAGTACATCACTTGCTAATTAGTAGCATTTTTGAATCATTAGTGCCGCAGTTGCTGCCCAAATATATCGTCGATATTGAAAAAAGAGTTTATGAGCTTAGCGGGGACAATTCCCTATTAGTGGGGATTCCTGATGTGACTGTGCAGCGTTCTCCTAGTCCAACCAACCCTACTTCTTCTAATGTTGCAGTTGCCGCACCGCCTGTGACAGCTTTGAAAGTAAGACTGCCAGTACCTGTGGAATTTAGGGAAGCATATTTAGAGGTAAGAGATACAGCAACTAGGGAAGTTGTGACAGTGCTTGAAGTGCTGTCACCTGCCAATAAGCGCCCTGGCAAAGGGCGAGAAATGTATGAAGCAAAGCGAGAAAAGGTGTTTGGTAGTCGCACTAATCTGGTTGAGATTGACTTGCTGCGAAGTTACCAACCTCTACCAGTTTTTGGTAACGATATTGAGGCAAGTTATCGGATTTTAGTGAGTCGGAGAAATCAAAGGCCTTTGGCAGATTTGTACCTTTTCAATTTACCGGATATGATTCCTCAGTTTCCCTTGCCTTTGCGCGCGGGTGATGCGGAACCAATTGTAGATTTACAAGCGTTATTAAATGGGGTTTACGATCGCGCCGCCTATGACTTTAGAATAGATTACACCGCCGCACCAGTTCCCCCGCTGTCCGAAACCGATGCTGTTTGGGCGGATGTTTTGTTGGAGGAGAGGGGATTGAAAGGGCGATCGCAAATAACAACCGATATTTAAGCGCCTAACCGCTTTTTCAAAGCATCCAAAAAATGAACCGACCAATATTCCAGGAATCGGCTTTTCAGAGGTTTGATGAATTTATCCCAAGGATTGAGGTCAACAATATAATAACCGATTTTGATGCCAATCGGCTCTAAATGTTTGCCTTCTATTTCCTGGCTCAATAAAGGCAATTTTCTCTTACTTAGCTGTTCTATGAGCCAAAGTACATCGCTGTTTTTTTGTTGTTCTGGGCTTTTGTTGATATCATTGGTAGAACCAGCAATATCATCTCGATCGAAAGAAATTATTGCAGTCAAGTTAAACAGAGAACTATTTGCAATAAAGCATTGAGTTTGTTCTCTGGTTGGTAGCACTCCTAAGCGGAATTTGTCTAACAGTTTTGCTAGCGCTCGCACTGGAATAGCGCTCTCTGTATTGCTGATATCAGGAGCAATTAATAAGGACGGCTGGTCTTTAATTGAAGGTCTGTCGATGCCCAGATTTTCGATTAACCTTTGAATCCGTTCGTAGTCAGGGCGATCGCAGAATTTCTCCACAATATTTGGATACCGATCGTCGCTTAAAAATTCTAAAAGAGCAATGTACTTGCATCCCAGACTGTGACCCACCCAAAAATAACTCGATGGTTCTTGATAAATTTCGCTTTCATAGCCTAATCTTTGAGCAATTTGGGTCAGTTCTGTTCTCAGAATCTCCTGCTCTTTTAATAACCCAATAGCGATCGGCCAGTGACGAAAAGTAAATCTAAACGGCAAAGCAACTACGGTATAACCTTCTTCAAACAACTGCTGTAAAAAATATCGATAAAACAAAGTTGGCAAACTACCAAAAAAAGTTCCACCAATAAATTGAACAACACCTTTGGGCTGCGGATGAACAGCCACCCAACTAAAAGAAACAGGCTGAAATTTAAATGAGTTCGACATTTGAATAAAGCTCAGTGAGTGTATAAGTAGGCTTAATTAAACGTAATCAAAGGTAATTAAACGTAAGGTGGGCAATGCCCACCGTACAGTTACTTACCATTTAACAGTTCTAGCCGCGAGACATTCTGACAGGAATATCGAATTTATCCATCACTGTATTTAGCTCTTTCAAATTGACATCATTGGCATCCAGTTGGGCCAGCAGTTGCACTAGCATTTGAGCTTTTTCTGAATTGTCTCCTTCCAAAGTAGCCAAGTCCAAATTACCGTTGCGTAACTCTTCCAAAATTGGGCCAACAATTGGTAAATCGATGATAATTGGTTTACCTGGTTCAGGCGTAATCTCGTTCAAGCCTTTTCCACTGGCGATCGCTAAAGTGTAATTAATTTGATCGAAGTCCGGTGAAGTTCGAGTTTCTGATGGGAAATCGTTTGGCAAGAAAGTACCGCGAATTTCGGGATTCAATAACACCTTGACTGGTTTCTTGCTTTGGGGTTGAGGCTTTGGAAAGATGGAACGCGCTGGCACAAATAGCGAGACATAGCCGCGCACTTCCAACAAACCAGGAGTCAGACTTTTTGGCAGAATGGGCAACAATTGAACAGATGCAGTTTTGTGAGCGGGTATTGTGAAAAATGCGCGATATACCTTCGGTTTCCCTGGCTGCTGAGTCAGAGGCACCTCGATGTTACTGCCTTCAACGTCAACAACTAAGAAAGCGTTGTTGAGCAAGATTTTATTAGGATCTGCCGGCACGGGTAAGCTGATGGTAAACTCAATCCGATATCGCAAGTCGATCGCTTCGAGATTGGAGATGGTGAGAAAGTATCCCTGAACGATTCGACGAGCCACTGGGATGAGTTGTGGAGGGATGCCCATCACAGGTGCGATCGGTGCGGTGAGGATTTCAAAGGTGGAAACTTCCATGTTTGTGTCCGAGTAATTTAACTTTTAGCTTGGGTTATTTAGCCGGAAAATTTTGTTTCTGTTTTTCCGTGGCTATATCTATGAATAACTGCCCGTCGCGGTTGGTTAACAGTCGCTTTTTCTGGTGACACTCATTTGAGTTAACTCAAATGAGTGTCGCTTGATTGTGCGACTTGACAATTTAAAAATTTTTGTTAGAGCGCACAGGAACACGGATCGGGAATTTAATTTATCCCTGTGTATCTGAAGTAGGACTTACGCATTGACAAAATAACTAAACAGTGCATTGATAAATAATTGTGGTCTACTTTCTAGGTATCGGACAA